>NZ_JBEYEW010000004.1:384892-467349 GCF_040634095.1 Streptomyces sp. NPDC007205 | reverse complement strand
GGGCGTCAACACCCGCACGAAGAAGATCATGAGGCAGATGCACGGCCGCGCCGGCTTCCCGCTCCTACGCCAGCGGATCCTGCTCCAATGATCAACACGAAGCGTTACCACCGATTACGGGCCAGAGCCTTTTCCCTGACACCCGCCGAGCTGTCCGCTCTCTCTTTCCACGACGTCGAGAAGTTCCGTATCGATCCCAGCACGTTCTCCGACGAACAGCGCGCGGTCGCGGCCGCCAACAGGGCCGCACTGCAGGTCTACTCGGGCCCGCACACCATGGCCGATCCCACCCTGCGCGAGCGCCTGGCCAAGGTCACGCCCCCGGTCCTCGTCGCGTGGGGCGAGAGCGACCAGGTCGTCGACACCGCGTACGGACGCGCGTACGCCGCCGCCATCCCCGGCGCCCGGTTCGAGATCCTCCCCCGCACCGGTCACATGCCCCAGATCGAGACTCCTGGGCAACTCGTCCCTGTGGTCTGGGACTTCGCGGAGGCACACGCAACCCATCGGCCCACCAACTGAGCGCGGGAGCCCACGTGTCCGATCCCGTACGGGGGCGGCGTGCCCCCGTCCTCGCCGTCTGCTGCCTGAGCGTGCTGCTGGTCAGTCTCGACGTCACCGTCCTCAACGTCGCACTTCCCTCGATGCAGCGGTCCCTGGACGCGTCCGTCTCCGGCCTGCAGTGGACGCTCGACGCGTACACCATCGTCCTGGCCTCGCTGCTGACCCTGGCCGGCGCCACCGCCGACCGCGTCGGGCGGCGGCGCGTCTTCCAGTTCGGTCTCGTGCTGTTCACCGGCGGGTCGGCCCTGTGCAGTCTGGCGCCCACGACGGGATGGCTGGTCGTCTTCCGTATGGTGCAGGCGGTGGGCGGCAGCATGCTCACCCCCGTCGCCATGGCCATCCTCGCCAACACCTTCACCGCACCAAGGGAGCGGGCGCGGGCCATCGGCGTCTGGGGCGGGGTGGTCGGCCTGAGCATGGCGGCCGGGCCGGTCCTCGGCGGGGTAGTGGTGGAGTGGGCCGGATGGCGGTCGGTGTTCTGGCTGAACGTGCCGGTCGGGCTGGCCGCGCTGACGCTCGCCGCGCTGTTCGTCCCGGAGTCCCGCGCGCATACGGCCCGACGCGCCGACCCCGTGGGCCAGTTGCTGGTGATCGTCCTGCTCGGCGCACTGACGTACGCCATCATCGAGGTGCCCGGCGAGGGCTGGACCGCGCCGATCGTGGCCTGCCTGATCGTGGCAGCGGGCGCGCTGGCCGTCTTGGTCCCGTACGAGAACCGGCGCGCGGAACCGCTGATCGACCCGCGGCTCTTCCGCAGCGCACCGTTCAGCGGGGCCACCGCGACAGCGGTCCTCGCCTTCGGCGCGCTCGGCGGCTTCCTGTTCGCCAACACCCTCTACCTGCAAGGGGTGGTGGGACTGACCGCCCTGGGCACCGGGCTGCACCTGCTGCCGATGGCGATACTGTCCCTGGTGTGCCCGCCGCTGTCGGGGCGGATCGTGGGCAGTCGCGGTCCACGGATTCCCCTTGTGCTCGCGGGGGCCGGCATCGCCGCCAGCGGTGTACTGGCCGTCGCCGTCACCCGCTCCGCCCATCCCTCGGACATCCTGCTGTACGTCACATACGGACTGTTCGGTCTCGGCTTCGGCTTCGTCAACGCACCGATCACCTACACCGCGGTGTCCGGCATGCCGCGCGCCCGGGCCGGGGTCGCCGCCGCGGTCGCCGCGACCAGCCGTCAGGTCGGATCCTCGCTCGGCGTCGCGGTGATCGGCGCCGCAGTCGCATCCGGCGCGCGGCCCACGGCCTGGTGGATCATCGCCGGGTGCGGGGCGGCCATCCTGGTACTGGGCACCGTCACCTCCGGCCGCTGGGCCGCCGCCACCGCAGAACGTGTCGCCGCCCAACTCAAGCCCAACCCGCCGCGCGCCACGGCGGACACCACCGGGTGACCGTCACCGGTCTCACGGCCCTTCGCGAGCTGGGAGTGCGCGTCCGACACAGTTGCCGCCTGCCGGATTCGTGCCGGAACGTTGATCGCCTGGGTCGCTGGTGTCGACATGTGGCCCGCGCAGCTTGCTGCGAGCGACGATCCGGCCCTACCGGCCGTCATACGAAGGCGCGGGCGTGCTCTTGCCAAACGTCAACGCGGCCCACGGACCTCCAGCTCTGTCGACTCCTCGCGCAGCCATCATCGTCCCGGCACCGGACGCGGTCGCCTCAGACCCGGAGGCGACGGAAAAAGCGTTGCTGAACGTCCCCTGGGAACTGGGTGGCGAAGTTCTCGACTGGTTCGCCTGGAGCCCGATCCTCGGTTTCTCGTCCACCGCGCATACGGCCGCGTTCGCCGGCGGCGCCAGATACAACCCGACCACGTCACGGATCTTGTCGATCAGCAAGGGGTCCGGGGAGAGCTTGCAGTCCTGGGTGCGCCAGGGCTGCAGCCCGAAGGCCCGCCAGATCCGCAGCACGCTCGCCGGTGAGATCCCCACCCGCTGGGCCGGCGTTCGCTTCGACCAGTGGGTGGCTCCCTCGGGCACCTCCGGTCTCCGGTCGGTATGGCCGGCGGCTTCGTGGTCGGCCTGGCACTCGGACTGGCGGCCTCGATCGTCGCCGGACTCACCGCGGGAATTACCGTCGGTCTCATGGCCGGAGCGCTAAGCACGCTCATCGCCGGGCTTGCTGGAGCACCGACGGACCTGACCGTGGCAGGTGCCCCGTACGCCACGCTGAAGCGGGACTTCCGTACTTTCGGGGTCATCGCAGTAACAACGACCCTGGCAATCGGGTCGATCGTCGAATTGGTGACCGGGCTGGCGGTCACAACTGAGAAGCACCTGGACACGAGCTCATTCGTGTTGCTCACAGCCGGAGTCGTTCCGGGTGTCTGGATGGGCCTCGTCTCCGGCCTCGCACTGGCACTCGCTCAGGCCGCGTGGGGTTCTTTTGCTCTCGTGCACTGCTGGTTGGCCCTGCGTGGCCGACTGCCGTGGCGGCTGATGAGCTTCCTCGCCGATTCTCATGAACGCGGGGTTCTACGCCAGGTGGGAGCTGTTTACCAGTTTCGTCACGCTGAGCTACAGCGCCGGCTAGCCAGATGATTCCCGGGTTCAAAGCCTGCCAGGGGCACCAGCGGAAAAGCCCCTGCAGAATGCCTCCCCAGCGGGCCGGAGGCACCGAGGCGGACCATCAGCCGCGGCGAGCGTCGTGCCGGAACCTGCTGCGGCGCTCGCGAACAGGCGGCACCTTCCGTATGGGACGCGGTACCCGCAGTTCAGCGGAACAACCAGGTCAGCACCGCTGTCATCAGGAACACGACGACCGCCGCAAGCCAGACCATCAGGGGCGTCGGCCCCGAAGACCTGACCGGCGCCCACTCCTCTTCCTCCCGTGACAGCAGCGCATCCGCGAACGCCTGCGCGGTCTGCGGTCGTTCGTCAGGTTCAACGGACAGCGCAGCGCGAAGCAGTGTTTCGATGCCATCCGGAACCCCCAGCTCTCTGGGAAGGGTCGGCAACGACGTCGTCGACGTCTGCTGCGTCACAAGGACTGTGCGACCGCCCGACCCGAACGGCTTGCGTCCGGTCAGCAACTCGAACGCGACGACACCGAGGGCGTACACATCGGCTCGACCGTCGAACCCACCCGTCTGGAAGGCCTGTTCGGGCGCCATGTACGCGGGAGTGCCGGTGGTGACTGTCAGCCCCGACGCATCGGCCAGTTGCTTGGCGCTGCCGAGGTCCGCGACAAGTACGGCGGCAGGCGTGCGGCCGGCGTCGAGCAGGAGGTTCGACGGCTTGATGTCGCGGTGGATGACGCCCGCGTCATGGAGCACCTGAACTGCGTACCCGGCCTCGGCCGCGAGCCGGAGCGCCTCCGCAGGCCGGCAGTGCCCTGTCTTCTCGGCCAGCGTGCCGCCTCGGACGTAGTCCATGACGAAGTACGGCCGGTCGTCCTGGACGCCGACGTCGTGCACGCGCACGACACGTGGGCTGGAGATCCTGCGGAGCAGCCTCGCCTCCGCCAGGAAGCGCTGTCGTACATCGGCGTTCGACGCCCAGTTGTCGGCCAGCACCTTGACCGCGACATCAGTGTCGAGCTCAGGGTCGTATGCCTTCCAGACGGTGGCGAACGAACCGGCTCCCAGCCTGTCCTCAAGGAGATAACGACCTAGCTTCTGCATGTGGCAACATTTTTCCCGGGGCGATGTGGCGGATGTGGCTGGCTGTAGTCGGGAACTTCGGTGCGACCCAGTGGGGTCCAGGTCGGACGATAGCGGGGGGACAGCAGGGTGTTCGAGGAGGATGAGCTGACGCACCTTGTGGCGTCTGCCCAGGCAGGTGACCGGGCGTCCCTGGACCGCCTCCTCGTCAGGCTTCGGCCCACCGTGATGCGCCGCTGCTCCCGGTTTCTTCCGCACCACGCCGACGCCGAAGAGGCCGCGCAGGATGCCCTGTTGTCCATCAGCACACATCTGCACGAGTACACCGGGCGAGGCTCGTTCCTCGGCTGGGTGACAGTGATCGCCTCGAACGCCGCCAGGTCCACGTATCGCTCGATGCGCCGACGCGCGGAGGACAGTCATGCCGTCGTTCCCGACGGTGTCGACCCACGGACGACGAGCGTCATCGCGGGGACCCGCCTGGACCTGATGGAGTCGCTGGCCGCACTGGAGGAGCGGCACCCGGCCCTGGTGGAGTCCTTCGTGCTCCGCGATCTCGGAGACCTGACCTATCTTCAGGTCGCCCAGATCACCGGCGCTCCTTTGGGCACGGTCAAGGACCGCATCCATCAGGCCCGTCGCTTCATGCGGGACCGCCTTGGCGGTGGCCTCTGAGACGCCCCGGCTTGCCGCTCACCCGGCATCAGCTCGACCGCGGGCCGGGAGGTGCCGCCGTGCGTCCTCGGACGATCGTCGTCATCCTGGCGGTAGCCATCGGACTCGGCCTGTTGACCGGCCGGTTCGTCCTGCCCGCGCCCTCTGCTCCGGCCACCCCGACGATGACGCCAGGCGCTGCGGCGTCCTCGCCGGGCAACGGCTCTCCGACGCCGAGGCCCGCGAGCGGGCCCATGACGGACCGGCACTTGTTGACAGCGGCCGAGTTCAGGAAGGTTGGTCTCTCCAAGCGCATCTACGTGCGGGATCGTGTCGGAGACGGCAACTACGCCAACGCGACCTGCGCCGGCGAGAAGACCCTCGGCGAGACGCTGGGATCGTACGGCGCGCACTTCCGCGGGTTGGTGACGAGCAAGGACACAGGCCACGACGACCCTACCGAGGCGGCGAACATCGACGATCAGGTCGCGCGCGAAGTCGCCGACGACGCCGGAAGCCGCGCACTGGCTCATAACTACGCGGAACGCCTGCTGTTGGAGGAAGTGCCGTGCCAGAGCGAGCCCGCCACCCACTGGATCTACGGGCCGACGCACACGATCGACGTCGCTGTGGACATCACCGCGAGTTGGATGGGTGTGTACGACGGCGACCTGAACACCACAGGGACCGCACCACGAGGCAAGGAGCCGTGTGGAGGCGTCGCCATACTCCGCAACGGCTCGCACTACGGGGTCCTGGAGATTGATGCCTGCCTGGACACGGCTGCGATGACGCGGATCGTCCGTACGGCCGTGACACGGCTCTGAGACCACCCCCGCCCCACCAGTGGACGTGACATGGATCACGTCGATCGTGGCAGATCACCATCCAACATCTCCCGTACCGCCGGCATCTCCCAGATGTACGACGACGCCCACCGCGTCGCGACCAGACAGGAGATGAGATGTTCGACAACCAGGCAGCCCGCAGGACGATCACGCGTCGCGGTCGTACCGCAGGAATAGCCGCCTCCGTCGGTGCCGCCCTGATAGCGGTCGGCATCGGCGCGCTCCCCGCCGCCGGCGCGGACACGAGTTCTGCGAGCCGGTCGGCAACCGCCCTTGCCACCGCTCCTGCCGAACCCGGCCTCGGCTCCGCCGGCCTGGTGCAGAGTGACGACTTCTTCCAGCAGGGCCTGGCCCCGGTCCGCGCGACGGTGGATCTGACCGGGAAGCAAGCTCTCTCGGCATGCTCCGGCGAGGAGACGATGCGAGAGCTGACCAAGGGGAAGGCCGCCGCCTATGCCGACGTGACCTGGACCTTCGAGACCAAAGGCACCTCGCTGACCGAATCCGTCGCGGACGGTTCCACCGACACATCGGCGGCCTCGTACGAGAAGCAGCTCGACAAGCTGGTGCGCGGCTGCCAGGACGAGCCGCATGGTCACTGGTACTACGGCAAGGGGCGCACGATCACCGTCAAGGCCGGCGAGGGCAGTTGGTACCCGGCCTTCAGCGGCGACGGCAAGGTTGCCGGCGGCGTCGCGGTGATCCGCAGCGGCCACAGGTTCGGCATCGTCGAACTCACCGGTCAGCCCAGCGACGACCCCGGCTACATGGAGGGCATCACCGCCGGTGCCGTCAACCGGCTGGCCGACTGATCTGGTCCGGGCGGTTCCGGGAGCTGTTCACGTGGGTGCTGCCCCCGGTCCTGGGACCGTCCGGGCCCGACGGCTCTGCATCCCGCGGCGCTTGGCGGCCTCTTTGGTGATCGCCAGGTCCTCGGGGTCGGCATGGACATTGGTGCGCTTCATGGACATGTACCAAGCATGGTCCATGCGCGGATCGACGAACTTCCGCAGCCCGCCGGCGGCCCAGCCGACCGCGACGGCCGCCCCTCGCTCGCCCGGACGGCCGCGGGGGCTCCCTCGGTCACCCGCACGAGACCGGTCTGCATCCGGGCCCGCGGCAGACTGCTGCCCCCGGTGATCGAACTCCTGAAGCGGTGGTCAAGTGCCGGGTGCGCCGGGCGCGGAACGGGGGGCCTCCAGGCGGAGCACGAGTGCACGCAGGGCGCGGAGTTCGGCGTCCAGGGCCTGCGCACCTTCGCGGGTGAGGGTCACCCACGTTCGGGGGCGCCGACCGGCGTAGCCCTTCTCCAGGTTGATCATTCCCGACTCCTCCAGCACCTTCAGGTGCCGGGAGAGATTGCCGTCGGTGACGGCCAGTTGCTTCTTCATGAAGCTGAACTCGACCCGGTCGGCCTCCCGGGCAATGGTGAGGACGCCGAGCCGCACACGCTGGTGGACGGTGTCATCCAGTGCCTGGGTGGGATGCAGGCCCTCTTGGTCGTCCCGCGCAGCGGTCGGGTCCTCCACGCTCATGAGACGACCGTACCCGCACCGGCTACACCGGGCGCTCCCCGGCGGCGGACCACCGCCCACTCGCACAGACCGGCGAGGAGCAGGATGGCGGCGAGCAGAAAGGCCTTGGCCTGTGGTCCGTCGGCCCAGCCTGGCTCGGCGGGGTGCTGCCACGGCAGCCATCCGCTGCCCCAGGAGGCTCCCAGGTACCCGGTGAGCAGCAGCGCGTGAGCGGTGCCGGCCGCTGCGGCGATCCCACTGCGTTCGGCCATGCCGAGGGCGAGGAGACCGATGCCGACCAGGTACCACGGGGAGGCGTAGCTGTTCTCCAGCAGCATGGCCTCCCACGGCTGGTCCTTGCCGAACAGCAGCACCGCCAGGGCGGCCGTGATCACTGTGGTGGCTGTGGCGGTCACGCGGACCCACATGCCGCGCCGGGGAACGATGCCCCGGGCCTCGCCCCGCAGGCGGTACCAGCGGGCGAAGACGAACCATGCGAGGGGGAGAAGCGCGAACCACAGGCCCCAGGCCGCGAAGCGCAGTACGGCGCCGTCGAACTCACCCTTCAGACAGGGCGTCCCCGGTTCGTGAACGACGCACAGACCGGTCAGCTCGGCGTAGGCGAAGGCCGGATAAGAACCGATGTTGCGCCCGTGGGCTCCGAAGTTGAAGGCGTACCGGGCGATCGGAACAGCCGCCAGTGCGAGGAGCCCGAAGCCAAGGAGAGGAGACCATGCACCGTTTGTTTGCGTGCGGGTCCTGACCCGGAGACCTTCCGTCGCAGCCAACAAGGCGGCCGCGGCCGCCCTCGGTTCCGATTCCGCGCCGCTCTGTGCGGATGTCCCCATCTGTCCCCCTTGTGGTCGGCGCTTTGGCAGCGCTGATGAGCGGGCCCCCGAACGGCCGCCCGCCGAGATGAACTTTGCAGCACAAAGTACACTGCGATCAAGAGCAAGCCGAGCCGGCCGGCACCAGTGGGCCCGGTCAAGTGGCAACCCCGGTAAGCCGGCTGACAGCCCGAGGAGACATCAGCGCCTACTGCGCCCCATGGTTCGGGACGGACAAGTCATGCCGACAACGTCGGCCGGGAAAGCCCCCGGCGGCCCCGTAGTCTCCGGATCTCGTCACGGGCCGTAGGACGCCACGGCCGCCATCAGGTACTCGGCGTCCGCCGCGGCCAGCTCCGGCGGCACGACCAGCAGGTTCCGTCGGCCGTGGTCCGGGTCGAGCAGGCACACGGTGTACCGGCGCCGCCACACGGACTCCCTGCGCAGTCTTACGACGTGGTGGCCGACGAGTATCCGTCCCGGCGAATCCGCCCACCTCTGCGCGTTCACGGTGACGTCGACGATCTTCCCCCACTCTCGGGGCAAGGCACCGATCAGCGGCGGGAGTTCGGACAACAGGTCACGGGAGCGGGGCCACCATGCCCCGTCGACGCGCAGCGACACCGCACCGCGCGGCGCCAGCCGCAGACGGGCCATGGGCAGGGAGGGCGGGGGCTGAAGGACGGCGGCCATCAAGGCGCTCCTGACTGGGGGCACGGCCCTGCGGACGTGCCCGGGGTGTCCGCGGCGGACCGCGGGGCGAGGGGGCGGCCCGGCGTACGACGCGCCCTCGGTTCTTCACCGTAACTCCGCCCGGCGGGAAAGGAGCCGTCGCCGACGGGCACCCGCGCACATCCCCGAAGCGGCGTCGCGGGCCCCCTCGACACCAGTACGCTGGCCACACGGCAGCCCGTGACCCCGGCCCTCTCCGCGCAGTACCGCTCCGCGCAACAGAGGCTCTGCGCAAGGTGAAAGCCAACCTCCTCAGAGGAGATGGGGCTATGGGCCCGTATCCCGACCTGTTCGACGAGTGCCGAGTGGTTCGCGTCGGCGGCGAACTGGACCTGATCACCGCGCCGGGCTTCGCTCGGGCTCTGCAGGAGGGCCGTTCCGGCACCGGCCGGCTGTTCCTCATCGTCGACCTGAGCGCCGTGACCTTCGTGGACGGCAGCGTCCTGGACCCGCTGTGCGCAGCGTGGGAGGACTGCCGGAAGCGGCACGGGTGGGTGCGCCTCGTGCACACCCTGCCGGGCGCGGTACTCCTGCTGCGGGCCGGCGGTCTCCTGGACCGGTTCCCCCGGTACGCCAGCGCCCAGGACGCCTGGCAGGGCATCCCGGCCGACCGCGCGGAGACGGCCCGCCCCGCATGATGTCCGCCCGGAGTCAGGGGGCACCGTGCCGTGCGGAGCACCGGCGGCGGCAGAACGGGAAACGGTGACCAGCGACGGTATGGCCGAGGTCCCGCGGTCGCTGCGCGCGGGCTCGGACGCGGACGCGGGCAGCGACCCGCCCCCGGCGAGTGCGCGGGCGTTGGGCGCCGAGGGCGTCGCGCTGTCGCTGCTCGTGGATGGCGGCCGGACGGCCGAGCCGGTCGGCTGCCACCCGGAAGTGAGCCCCACGCATCCACGGGGTGTGCTGCTTCCCGCTCGGTTTCGGAGCTGTCCGGAGGGGCGTACTGACCGTGCTGTGCGGCGCGGAACGGACGATGAGCGGGCAGCAGTCGGCGGACGCCACGGCGGCGGCCGCCGCGCTGACCGGCATGTACCTGAACGGGAACCGGCACGGCGGCCGCGGCAAGGACGGCCACGGGTCCGGTTCCCTGCCGGCTCAGCCGACCGGGCTGAACCGCCCGGCCGCCCACCGGGCCACGGGACTGACCAGCGTCCAGCTCGGCTTGCCGCTGGAGGAGGCCCTCCTGTGTCTGCGGGCCTACGCGTACAGCGGTGAGCGTCCCCTCGGGGAAGGGGCGACCGACCTGGTCGCCCCCATGCTCCGTTTCGACGACGACACGAACGGGCCGTATTCGCCCGACGGTGGAAGGGATGATCGCCATGGCCCGCGAACGACGTCTGGCCGAGATCTTCGTGGAGGTCGCGGACTCCCTCGTCGAGGACTTCGACGTCATCGATCTGCTGCAACGGCTGTCGACGCGCTGCGTGGAGCTCCTGGACGTCTCGGCGGCCGGGATCCTGCTCGTGGACGCGCACGGCGAACTACAGATCATCGCCGCCTCCGACGAGCGCACACGCGTCCTCGAACTGTTCGCGCTCCAGCACGACCAGGGCCCCTGTGTGGAGTCCTACCGCACCGGAAAGGCCCGGGCGAACATCGACCTGAGCCGCCCGGAGACGACGCGGGACTGGCCCCGCTTCGCCGCACGGGCCCGGGATGCGGGGTACGCCGTCACACACGCGCTGCCGCTGCGCCTGCGCAACCGGGTCGTCGGCGCGCTCAACCTCTTCCAGGGGACGCCTCGCCGCCTCGGCGACGACGACATCGCACTCGGTCAGGCGCTGGCCGACGTGGCCACCATCGCGATCCTTCAACAGCGCACCCTGGAACAGTCACACGTCGAGAACAGCCAGCTGGAGACCGCCCTGACCAACCGCGTCATGGTGGAACAGGTCAAGGGCGTGCTGGCCGAGCGCTGGCACACCTCGGTGGACGACGCCTTCGCCGCGTTCCGCTCCTACGCGCGCGCCCACCAGCTGCGTCTGTCGGACCTCGCCGCCCGGATCGTCTCGGGCGGCTTTGACACCGTGGTCATCCCGGTGCCCGAGCAGCCCGGTGGCCGCGGAGCCGGCTGACCCGCGGCGGATCCCTGCACCGCGTGCAGATAGTTGGGCGTGTTCGCGAAGGTGTCCTTGCCGACCATGATGTTGCCCAGCGCGGTGGAACGGATGACGGTGACGTCCGCGTCCGGACACGTACGAGTAAGGGTGATTGCGCCATCGTCGGCCGGGTGGTCGACCAGCTCCGCCGATCACAGGGACTACGGGACTACATGGCCGAGATCACGCGAGACCGGTGAGGGGGGCGCTGGGTTGCCAGGACACGGGCAGGACGATGTCGACGCCGTCACGGCGGGCCAGGGGCAGCAGTCGGCTCATGGTGGTGCCGA
Source organism: Streptomyces sp. NPDC007205 (assembly GCF_040634095.1). Taxonomy (NCBI): domain Bacteria; kingdom Bacillati; phylum Actinomycetota; class Actinomycetes; order Kitasatosporales; family Streptomycetaceae; genus Streptomyces; species Streptomyces sp. NPDC007205. Next base: position 456,220 of record NZ_JBEYEW010000004.1, on the reverse strand, counting down.
GGTCGTCGAGCAGGTAGGGCATGGGGCGCAGTGGACGGTTCAGGCCGAGGAAGAAGTCGTCCCAGTGCACCAGGATGACCCGCCTGGCCCCGGTCGCGGCCACGACCTCGTCCCAGTAGGTGTGGAGGAACTCGACGGGCTGTTTGCCCAGCATGCCGACGCCCAGGTAGATGACGTCGGCGTGGTGACCGCGAAGCGCGCCGGGCCGGTAGTTGGCGCTGGCGTGCAGTAGCACGCGGCCTTGGGGGTGGGTGACGAGCACGGAGTAGGCGGTGCCGGTCTTCCAGGCACCGGCGCGGGCCGGCGGCACCAAGGGCCGGTCGACGGTGCCTGGGTAGTGGTCGCCCGGGCTGTGCACGGAGTCCAGGAAGGTCAGCGTGAAGCTGCCGTAGGTGGCGGTGTCGCCGTCGCCGACCACCCGCAAGGACGACTCCGGGACCCCCAGGCCGCGCCCGACGTTGGCGGTGGACTCCGACCCGACCAGCTCGGCGCCGGTCTCCAGCGCCCACACCGGTGCGTCGAGGGCGTGGTCGTAGTGGGAATGCGCGCACACCACAGCGGCGAGGGCGTCCACCCGCAGCCGCTCGATGGCGGCACGGACCAGCGCACGGTCCGGGGCGATCCTGCCCATGCCCACGCGCAGCATCCCCGGGCGGGTGACGAACCCGTCGCTGAGCACCGAGGTCTCGCCGTCCGACAGCAGCACCGAACTGGTGCCCAGGAAACGAGCGGTGAGCCCCTCACGGTGCGTTGCAGCGCGCGGCCGGTAAGGCAGGTAGGGCCGCAGACTGGGGCGACCGATCGGCACCTTCATATGAGCATCCTCGGGCCCCAGAGGCAGAACTCGTTCTCACCCGTATCCAGTGGAGCATACGTCGGGTTCTCCGCTCGGCGCCGACCAGTTCGTTCGCCGCTGCGCCGGTGGCGGTCAGAAAAGTTCTGCGGGGGTGGGGCCGAGTGACCGGATCGCGGCGTCGCTCGCGGTGGCCAGACGCGCCGGGTCGTGGCCGGCGCGTTCCCGTACCCGCAGGCAGACAGGCAACGGGCCAGGACGTCGCGGATCAGCGCCAGGAGCTCGGGGTCGCCCCGTCCAGGGACACGAAGACGTGCTGTGACAGGGCAGGGGGCATCCGGCGGCTACTCGACGGCCGCGCTGCGGCGTTCGACGAGGACGACGTCGCGCCAGCGGCCGTGGTGGCGGCCGATGCGCTCGCGCGTGCCGATGACGCGGAAGCCGGCCTTGGTGTGCAGGGCGAGGCTGGCGGTGTTCTCGGGGAAGATCCCGGACTGGACGGTCCAGATACCGGCCGCGTCGGTCGAGTCGAGCAGGGCGTGCAGCAGCGCGGCGCCCACGCCTCGGTGGCGGGCGCCCGGGTGGACGTAGAGGGAGTGCTCGACCACCCCCGCGTAGGCGCAGCGGTCGGAGACCGGGACGACAGCGGTCCAGCCGAGTACTCGCCCGGCCTCGTCGAGGGCGACCAGGCGGTGGTCGGCGAGCTTCTTCCGGTCGAACTCCTCCCAGGCCGGGGCGGTCGTCTCGAAGGTCGCATCTCCCTCGTCGATGCCCAGTTGGTAGATGGCCAGGACCTCGGCGGCGTGCTCGGGTCGCATCGCGGCGATGCGGACCGCCGCGTCGGCCGTCATGCGCGCGGCTCCGCGCCGAGGTCGGCGAGCAGGCCCCGGACACGGTTCTCGATCTCGTCGCGGATGGGGCGTACGGCGTCGACGCCCTGCCCGGCGGGGTCGTCCAATGTCCAGTCCAGGTAGGTCTTGCCGGGGAAGACCGGGCAGGTGTCACCGCACCCCATGGTGATCACGACGTCGGACGCCTGTACGGCCTCGACGGTCAGGATCTTCGGAGTCTCGGCGGAGATGTCGATGCCCGCTTCCCGCATCGCTTCGACGACAGCGGGGTTGACCGTGTCGGCCGGGGCCGAGCCGGCGGAGCGGACTTCCACCGCGTCGTCGGCGAGGTGGGTGAGGAAGGCGGCGGCCATCTGGGAGCGGCCGGCGTTGTGGACGCAGACGAAGAGGACGGAGGGCCGGTCGGTGGCGGGCGTGCTGGGCATCGGGGCGTCTTCCTGGGCAGTGGGTCAGAGGAGGGTGGGGGCGGCGAGTTCGGGCTCGTCCTGGACCGACGAGGTGTCGGCCTGCGCAGGGCTCCGTGGCTCGAAGACCAACCCCATGAGCACCAGCCCGAGCACCGCGCCGACTGTCTGCGCCGCTGCGAACGGCGCGACCGAGCCGGGCGCGATGCCGGCGAAGGTGTCCGTGAAGGCCCGTCCGATCGTCACCGCCGGGTTCGCGAACGAGGTCGAGGACGTGAACCAGTACGCCGCTCCGATGTACGACGCCACCGCGACCGGGGCGACGTGAGCACGGCCGACCCTGGACAGGCCGGAGATCAGGAACACCAGGCCGGCGGTGGCGACCATCTCACCCAGCAGCAGGTGGCCGGCCGAGCGGTTGTGCGTCGACCACCGCACCAGCGGCTCGCCGAACATGGCGTCGGCCAGGACCGCACCCGCTATCGCTCCCACGACCTGGGCGGGAACGTATGCGGCCACGTCCCGCACGGTGAGCCCGGCGTCGGCGCGGCGGCCGGTGAACCAGGCCGCGAGCGTGACGACCGGGTTGAAGTGGGCACCGGAAACGGGGCCGAGCAACGTGATGAGCACGCCGAGGCCGAAGACCGTGGCGAGCGAGTTGGCGAGCAACTGCACGCCGACGTCGTGCGACAGTTCGGTGGCCTGGACGCCCGAACCGACCACCACGGCGACCAACGCCGCCGTGCCGACGGCCTCCGCCAGGGCGCGCCGCCCGAGAGAGGCGCTCACGCGGGTGCCCCCGTGGCCCTCGGCGTCTTCAGGAAGGCGGCCAGGCGGTCGAGGGCCTCCGGCAGCGCCCAGTAGTACACCCAGGTGCCACGGCGCTCGCAGTCGACGAGACCGGCCTGGCGCAGCAGCTTGAGGTGGTGGGAGATCGTCGGCTGGGACAGGTCGAAGGCGGGCGTCATCTCGCACACGCACACCTCACCGCCCTCACGCGAGGCGATCATCGACAGCAGCCGGAGCCGGACCGGGTCGCCCAGGGCCTTGAAGACCTTGGCCAGATCGGCCGCCTGCTCGTCCCCCAACGGTGCGGCAGCCAGCCCCGTGCAGCAGGCGCCGTCCTGGCCGATCACCTCAAGCTCTTGTTTCGACATTCCCCTATGTTGACGTTTCTCGATCCAAGACGGAAGCTTGCATCAAAGAACGTCAATACAGGCCCCCAGGCCCACCCGTACCGGGGGCTCGCACGGGCGTAGAGTGAAAGCACCGGGAGTACTTCGCGCACCGGCCGCCATGCCGGTGTCGTTCCTGGCGAGCAACAGCACCGGGACGTCGAAGACCAGCCCCGGGGACAGGTCCGCGTCATGACCGCGACCATGGATCGTACGATCACCGAAGAGCGGCTGTCCTCAGCGCCGGCCCGGCTGTCCCTGACCCCGCCGGCCTCGGCTCCGGGTCTGCTGGACGGTGCCTGGTGGCCCCGCTCCCGCGATCTCCTCCGGGAGATCCCCGCTCTGACGGAGGCGCTGGACGCGCGCTGGGGCCGGATCACGCGCGTCATCGTGAACCCGGCCCACTGGCCCGTCATCCCGCGCAGGGTGCCTGTCACCGGGCACGTCGTGCACGTCGGCTGGTTCGCCGCCGAGCAGGACCCGAAGAAACTGATCCTCCTCTCCTACACCGTGGGCCGCCTGGACCTGCTGGTGATCCCGCCGGAGACGGAGCCGGCCGCCGCCGCCCGGCTGATGGCGGCAGCAGCCGTTCCGGGGAGCCTCCGCACGGCCAGCGATCTGACGGCCGACGAGGCCATGAGCCGCGACGCGGCAGAGGTCCGGAGCCGGGAAGAGGAATGGGAGACCGACGGAGGAGCCGCTTCGGCGCCTGGGCTCTTGAGTTCCTCCCCGCGGATGAGTTTCTCCCCGAGGCCGAGTTCCTCCCCGAGGAGGTGAGGACGTGGAGACAGTCGTCGCGGTCGCCGTGCTCATCGTCGCGATCATCGCGGGAGTGTTCCTGATCCACCGGCTCAATACGCAGCATGCCGAACGGATCGGTGCTTTCCACTACAGCGACGCCCTACCGGGAATCGGTCGGCGGCACCGGAAGAGGCCGGGGGCGGCCGCCTCGGGTGGGCCCCCTGGCGACGGCACACCCGGTGAGGACCGAGAGGGCGACCGCCGATGACGCAGACCTTCTTCTGGCCGAGGGACGCCCTGGCCAGACGATGTGCGGAGGTGCCGGCACGAAAGGCAGACAGCCATGGCGACACTGCACGAGCGGAAGCACTACCGCGAGGCGATCATGCGGACCCTGTACGAGGCCGTGGAAGGCAATCGCCTCCTCGGCATCACCGGGGCGAAGCTGTGCCACGATCTCGCCATGCCCGCGGAGGACCTGGCGGCGGCCTGCACGTACTTGGCGGTCGAGGGACTGATCGAGGTCGACTGGACACGCGGAAACACGCCCGCGATGGTCACACTGACGCACAAGGGGATCCAGCTCATGGAGGCCGAGGAGGCGCGGGGCTGACGCGGCGCTGACGCGGGGCTGACGCGGCGCTGAGGTGCTTGCGCGTGGACTTGGGTCTTGCGTGGTGGGGGCAGTGGGGAGGTACGCGCGGCGCGTCGAGGAGGGCTGCGGGCGGCGTACGGTGGAAGCACCGAGGGCATCGCGTACTCCGGCCGCCACGCCGGGTCGTCCTCGGCGAGAGAAGAGCCCCGAGCCGTCCGAGCGGTCGGTGCGGAGACGGGTCGGCATCATGTCCGCCGCGGTCGAAGCAAGTTGGCGCACGTTCCTCATGACCGCGCCCGCTCCGCGTGCCCGTGTCCGCCCGCGCCCCTGCCCAGGGGAGGCGTGATGGTCCTTTCCCGGCTGGACATCCACCGGCGGAACCACGGAGAACAGGCACTCGTCACGCTCGCCGGTACGATCGGACCGGCAACGGTGCCACTGCTGCGGGCCGCGCTGGAGCAGTGCCTGCGCGACGGCGTCACCGTCATCGACATCGACCTGACCACGGTCAACTCCTGCGACGCCAAGGGCCTGGACGTGTTCCTGGGCGCGTCCCGGCGCGCCGGCCGGGTGCACGCCTCCCTGCGGCTGCACCACCCGTGCGCACAGATCACCCGGCTCCTCTCCGTCACCGGATCCACTCCCTTGCTCCTCCCGGCCCCCGCGCGTCCCGCGGCGCCCGAGCTGCTCGGCGACCTCATCCGTACCGGGACACGGATGCCTGATGAGCACCCTCGTGGGACGGATCAGCCGGTCCTCAAGGACGGGATCCGTCTGCGTCGGCTGACCCGTTGGCAGGTCGAGGGGGTGCGGGAGGACATCGCGGACCTGGCCATGGCGTCCGTCGCGGGCACCCCCGGCGAGGCGTTCCACGACCGCGGAGACTTCGTGCGCCGCCTGGCGGTCAGTGCCCACCGTCCCGGCTTCGCGCTGTTGGTCGCCGAGACGACGGTGCTGGTCGGTTGCTCCTTCGGATTTCCGGTGGGCCCTGACGGCAACGGCCGCAGAGGGTTCGACCGAACGCTGCAGGAGAGCATCCAACGGCTCACCGCCTGCGCACGATTCGTCGTACTCACTCAGGTCGTCGCCCATCCGCACGCTCAGCACCGCGACATCGCCCGCCGCCTGCAGCAGCGGCTGCTCACCGACCGGCATGCAGCCCTGGGAGTCGCCCTGCTCCATCCGTTCGACCAGGCCGGACAAGCCGTCTTCGAGTCCTGGGGCTGGCAGAACTTCGGAGAGATCGTCGGGCTGCCCGGCCCGGTCGCCCCGTGCGTGCTGGTCCTGCCCGTGGAAAGGCAGTCCCCGGCGAGCCGGTGATCAGGCAAAGGGGCGACGAGCCGGCGGCCGCGACAGCCGAGCCGCCTGCCATCTGCACGACGGTTGAGCGCCGCGCCGTCCGCCACGGCCGGAGTAGGCTGATGTGTACCGGAGAGCCCTTCGGCCGCGCGACCACGGCGGAGCCGTTCCCGGCGAGTGAGACACGCGGGCAGCCGCGAGCCGCCCGGGACGGGATCGCACGATGGACGCCGTCAGCAAGCCCGCCGAGGGTACGTCACCAGGTGACGTACACAGCTATGGGATGCCCTTGCCCCGGCTGAGCCTCACGCCGGATGTCAGCCATGGCCCGCTGGACGGAGCGTGGTGGCCGCGCTGCGACGCGCTGGAACTGGAGTTGCCCGCGCTGGTCGGCTCGTTGGACCCGGCCGTCGGCACCGTCATCCGCGTCACCGTGGACACCACGTCCTGGCCCGATGCCCCGCAGACCGTGCTGGCGCCTGGCCACGTGATCGAGGTGGTCCGGACCGACCTCGCCGCCGAAGCGCATGCCATCACCCTGGACTGCGGCACGGTGGGTCGCTGGGAACTGCTGGTGATCCCACCCGACGAGCCGGCCGGCGCGGCCACCCGGCTGCTGACCGCCGCCGCCGACCCCGAGAACCCGCTGTCGGCGCCGCGCATCCTGGCACTCGCCGAGAACGGCCTCGACGGAGAAGCCACATGGGAGTCGGAAGGAGGCCCCGGACTCAGGTGAGGGCCTGACGCCGTCGGGCCCGTGTGACCGGCCGGCCGCTCCGGCCGTCGACGTCCCCCGGTGGAGCGATGTCACGAGCAACCTCATCGTCGTCCCACCCCGCCGCAACCGGTACGTGCGGATCACGGCGGGTGAGCGGATGACGTCCGGACGGCGCGCGGACCGCTCCGAGAGCTTCGGGGAAGCGCTCCTGGGAGCGGTGCTCGATCGCGCGCACGAGCTGCCTCCCCATCTGATCGGACCGCTGGTCGCCGACGTGGTGGAGCGGTTGGGGGGCCGCCGTCCGCAGGTGCTGCTGCAGGACTACGGCCAGCTGCGGCTCGTACCCCTGCCCGGCGAGGGCCTCACGGACGGGGAACCACAGGTGATCGACGACTCCGCGGCGGGCCGCTGCTTTCTCGACGCGGTCTCCGTCGAACTGCCCGGGGAGGACGGCGTCCGGCTCCATCTGCCGCTGCTGGACGGCGGTGACCAGGTGGGGGTCATGGCAGTGACGCTGGACAGCATCGATGACGACGACCGCCGCCTGCTGCACAGGATCTCCGGCCTGGTGGCCGACCTGCTGGTGACCAAGCACGGCTATTCCGACATGTTCTTCGGCGTCCGACGCGGTGAGGCGATGAGCACCGCCGCGGAGATCCAGTGGTCCCTGCTGCCACCGCTGGCGATGATCATGCCTCGGGTCGCCGTGGCCGGGATCCTGGAACCCGCCTACGACGTGGCCGGCGACAGCTTCGACTACGCGCTCAACGGCGACGTCCTCCACGTGGTCATGATCGACGCGATGGGCCACGGACTGGACGCGGCCACGATGGCCACCGTGGCCATCGGCGCCTACCGCCACGCCCGCCGCCTCGGCATCGGGCTGTCGGCGATCTACGACTTCATGGACCGCGCCGTGGCCAAGCAGTTCGGTCCCGAGCACTTCGTCACCGCGCAAATGATGCAGCTGGACACGACGACGGGACGGGTGCAGTGGGTCAATGCCGGGCACCCGCCGCCGATCCTCGTCCGCGACCACCGCGTCGCGCAGCGCCTGGTCGCCCCGACGACCCTCCCTGTCGGCCTGGGTGGTTCGGAGCCACGGATCAGCGAACTGCGGCTGCAGCGCGGGGACCGCGTCCTGTGCTTCACCGATGGACTGGTCGAGGAGCACAAGGCCGGTGGGGAGGAGTTCGGGGAGGACCAGCTGATCGACTGTGTGAACCATCTGGAGAGGACCGGCCGCGGGGTCCGGGCGGTGACGCGCTCCCTGTCCCACACGCTCAAGCGGGCGCGGGGCGGACACACCACGGATGACGCGACACTGCTCATGGTGGAGTGGCGCGGCTGACCTCAGCGGCCTCGGTCGAGGTGCGGCGCATCAGTCCGACGGCTGCTGCCCGCTTCGGGTATCGATGAGGATCTGTTCCGCCTGGCTGATGTTGTCGGCCCGGACTGCCTGGGCCATCGCGGCGCGGGCGGCGTCGGGTGTCGCGTTCGGCGGGACCACCAGGAGCGAGAAGAGGTCCCGGTCGCCCCGGGTGATCAGGACGGTGTCGTCACCCACCGGGAAGGAGTCGATGTGCACCACCCGGTCGTCGACGACGATCCGCGTCGGGAGCCCTTGCCAGGCCGCGGTGTCCAGCCCGACGCGGGTCAGGGGTCCCAGGTGCCGGGTGAGGGCGCTCAGCAGCGCGGGCAGCTCGGCCCCGATGTCGCGCGACCGCGGCCACCACGCACCGTCGAGGACGCCTTCCCGTGACGCTGTCGTCTCCAGCCTGAGCAGTGCACACCCCGGCCGCACGGCCTCATGGACGCCACTGGGCAGATGCCGGGGAACAGGGGGTGTGTCCGAGCTGGTCATGAGGACCACCCGTCTTCGGGAAACGGTGCGAACACGGGATTCGCCTCGCTCCTCCACGCTACTCCTGTGCCGCGGACGTGGGCGTCTCGCGTGCCCCCGTCCACGACAATGTCCATCACAATACTGCACCCCCGGGAACCAATATCTGTGGTCGCGACGTAAGAAATTGACGCGGCGCACGCTAAATATCCTGCGATCACAGGCGACGCGGAATGATTTACCGCGCAGCGCCGACGTCGACGTGCTACTGTCGTCGTCAGTTGCAGGTGTGGTTGCCAGAAGGTTTTTCCGACGGCTGATCATCACGGCGACACGGAATGCGCACAGGGCGTATTCCTGACACCGTCCCCGTAAGGAGAAACAAAATGGCTACTGGCACCGTGAAGTGGTTCAACGCGGAAAAGGGCTTCGGCTTCATCGAGCAGGACGGCGGCGGCCCCGACGTCTTCGCCCACTACTCGAACATCGCCACCCAGGGCTTCCGCGAGCTGCTGGAAGGCCAGAAGGTGTCGTTCGACATCGCGCAGGGCCAGAAGGGCCCGACGGCCGAGAACATCGTTCCCGCCTGACGCACCGGCACTGACGCATACTTCGCAGCTGGGGCCCGCACCTTGGGGTGCGGGCCCCAGCTCGCTTTATTCCCAGGGTGATTCGGCCCTGTCGTTTCCGGCTCGTTCTCGCGATTCTCTGCGCCGCTCATTCTGCTGCGGAAATTCCTTGATACGTGCCCGCATCGAGGAAGGTTCCACGTGAACCGCACACGTACCACTCGCGCACGCACCGATCGCACATACGACCGCTTCGGAGGAAATGCCGCCGCGGGCCGCTCCAGCGTTCCGCGCCGCTCCGGCGGTTACGGGAACCGACAGCCCGCGGGGGGCGAGTTCGCGCTGCCGAAGACGGTCACGCCCGCGTTGCCCGCTGTCGAGGCGTTCGCCGATCTCGCCATGCCGGCGCCGTTGCTGACCACGCTCGGCCATGAAGGCGTGACCGCACCGTTCCCGATCCAGGCGGCGACCCTGCCGAACTCCCTGGCAGGCCGTGACGTACTCGGTCGCGGCCGCACCGGGTCGGGCAAGACCCTCGCCTTCGGCCTCGCGGTACTGGCCCGTACGGCGGGCCGACGCGCCGAGCCGCGCCGGCCGCTGGCCCTGATTCTCGTCCCGACCCGTGAGCTGGCCCAGCAGGTCACCGACGCGCTCGCGCCCTATGCCCGATCCGTGAGCCTGCGGCTCGCCACCGTCGTCGGCGGAATGTCCATCGGCCGGCAGGCCGGTGCGCTGCGGGCCGGCGCGGAGGTGGTCGTCGCGACGCCCGGTCGGCTCAAGGACCTCATCGACCGGGGAGACTGCCGGCTCGCCGACGTCGGCATCACGGTGCTCGACGAGGCCGACCAGATGACCGACATGGGCTTCATGCCCCAGGTCACCGCCCTGCTCGACCAAGTGCGCCCCGAGGGCCAGCGGATGCTGTTCTCGGCCACCCTGGACCGCAACGTCGACCTGCTGGTCCGCCGCTACCTGACCGACCCGGTGGTGCACTCCGTCGACCCGTCGGCCGGTGCCGTCTCGACGATGGAGCACCACGTACTCCACGTGCACGACGCGGACAAGCACCGCACCACCACCGAGATCGCGGCCCGGGACGGCCGGGTCATCATGTTCCTGGACACCAAGCACGCCGTGGACCGGCTGACGAAGCACCTGCTGAACAGCGGTGTCCGCGCCGCGGCCCTGCACGGTGGCCGGTCCCAGCCGCAGCGCACCAGGACACTGGCGCAGTTCAAGGACGGTCACGTCACCGTCCTGGTGGCCACCAACGTCGCGGCCCGCGGCATCCACGTCGACAGCCTCGACCTGGTCGTCAACGTGGATCCGCCCAGCGACCACAAGGACTATCTGCACCGTGGCGGCCGTACGGCCCGCGCCGGGGAGTCCGGCAGCGTCGTCACCCTGGTGACCCCCGAACAGCGCCGCGGCATGACCCGGCTGATGGCTTCGGCCGGCATCACCCCGCACGTCACCCGGGTCCGCTCGGGCGAGGCGGAGCTGAGCCGCATCACAGGCGCCCAGACGCCCTCCGGCGTCCCGGTGGTCATCACCGCGCCTGTCGTGGAACGCACCCGCCGGGCGTCGTCGCCGTCCCGGAACCGCCGGCGCCGCACCGGCCAGGGCGGACCCGTCGGCGCGGGGGTGCACCGCAGGGCACAGCAGCGGCCCGGGAACGAGTCGGCTGCCTAGTCCGGCGCAGTCACCGGAGCCCGCGTGGCCTCCCGGGGCCGCACGGGCCACCGAGCCGACCAGCCCTTACCGAAGGAGACACCCTTGACGCCAGCGCGGACCCAGTACCGTATGCCGGACCCCGCCCCCGCGACCGTGGTCGAGGACACCGACGGGCAGGGGCCCCGGGTATGCGACGACATGACCGTCGAGGTGGCTCTGGCCGTCATGGCGGGTGCTCGGGTCGGATACCTGACCGTGTGCGACGGGGATGACCAGAGCACGGGTTCGATCACCCTGGTCCGGCTCGCCGTTCTCCGCGACAGTTCCACGTACACGGACCGGATCCGGCTGCGGGACGTCCTCGACGGATCGCTGCCCTCGCCCGGCGCCCGCTCCGGTGGCGTCGGCGGGTACGGCCGGGTTCCGGGCGTACCCGCCCTGTCGTGCTGATCCATCTCGCCCCGGGCGGCCCGTTCTCCTTCCCCCCACGACTTCTCCCCTGTGAGGCATCATGCGCTGCATCATCGCCCGGTACCCGTTCGACCTGACCAGGACGGGGGTGCTGGTCTCGATGAAGGGCGTCAGACCCGAGCTCGTCACGGGTGAGTCCGTGACCATCGGCCGCCGCCGCTATCCCGTCAAGCAGGTGGGCCGGGTCCTCACGCGACAGGACCCCCGTGACTTCACCGCAAGTGAAGTCACGCGGGCCATGACGCGCCTCGGCTTCACCTGCCACGACCGCCCCGAGGCCGCGCCCGTGGGCGGACCCACTCCGCTCGAAGCCGCGTCCGCACTGCTCGGCGGGACCGGCTCCGTGGCCGTATGAGGACGGGCGGGAAACCGCCCTCAGGATCCCGGTGGGGGTCCTGCCGACGCGCGTCGGCAGGGCCCCCACCGCTGTGTCGCCGTCCGCTCGGAAACCGCTGCCCGGGCAACGGGGCGGGGACGGCGTCTCACCGGTCGAAGTGGACGAGATCGCCTACGGTCCATGCACTGACGTCCTTGATCGCGACGCGGTACATACCGCCCGTCTCCGGGATCCCGAGGCTGCCCTGCAGGATCCGGGCGAGATGGAAGTGCAGATGCGTGGGCGCCTCGCCACGACCGGGCCGGCTCCCTCGCGGACTGCGGGCGAAGACGTCCGCGAACGGGCGGAGACGGTCCGAGTCCTTCAGGACCTCCGCCACCCGCTCCCTCCACACGGCCTCGGGAGCCAGCCGGCCGGTGATGACGGCACCGCCGACGACCACGGTCAGCGACATCTGATTGCTTCGCTCGGACTCCACCGCGGCGGAGATGGCGACGAGCAGCTCATCAGGGTTCGACATGACAGCAGAGCTTATTAGGCCCACCCGTATCAGGAACCGCCCGCGGGGCGTGTAGCGGTAGCGCGGGTGACGGGAGGCAGCTCACGAGCGACTGGTGAGCGCCGATCGCGGCAGGCGTCTTCGTCCACCGGAAGGATGAAATCTACTTTTGCCAGAGTAGACATTGCTGTCCGGCGTGGGTACGCTTCTTCTCGTAGACACGGTCGAACGAGACCCGCCAGACACGAACTGGCGGGTGGCTGAATACGAAGTACGCAGGTCAGTGCGGCTCTCGAGCCTCGAAGCCACAGTGTTCCCAGAGCGGTGACGGGACTGGGAGCCGCACTGGGCGGCTCGCACGTCGAGGAGCTGCCAACAGCAGTACCGGTTCAATCAGCGGTTGGTCCCGAAGGGACCCGAGAGGAAACGGAGGAGCAGACGCCATCAGGATCGCCCGGCCCGAGAAGCACTCGGCCCGGGTACCGCAAGACCCCGGAATGGATGGTGGTCCCCGGTCAAGCAGCTGCGATCCCCCGCTCCGCCCTGCCGGGCCGGGTAGCGGAAACAGAAGGTCGGCACAGCAGTAGGGCCGACAGATGGTGTTGAATTCCCTTCGGGGCCCTGGTGCCGTACGGCACTGGGGCCCCTCGACGCGTTACACAGCGAGGTGACATGACATCGGACAACCCTCTGAATGATCGTCTGGACGACGACGACTACCCCGCGTACACGATGGGCCGGGCAGCCGAGATGCTCGGCACCACTCCGGCCTTCCTCCGAGCGATCGGTGAAGCTCGTCTGATCACTCCGCTCCGCTCGGAGGGGGGACATCGCCGGTACTCCCGCTACCAGCTGCGGATCGCCGCCCGCGCCCGGGAACTCGTCGACAAGGGGACTCCGATCGAGGCTGCGTGCCGCATCGTCATCCTCGAGGACCAGCTCGAAGAAGCACAGCGCATCAACGCCGAGCACCGCCGGGCCACCAGCGGATCGGCGGGCAGTTCCGGCTCCGGCTGAACACACGGCGGGGCCGCCTCCGGAACGCCGTCCGGCGGCCGCCGGACGGGCCGAGGACAGCGTCGGTTTCGTAGCAGCGACGGATGACGCCGGGCCGCTCCCACACGTCCGGCGCACTCGGGCCAGCTCCTCCACGTCCGGCGCATCGGGCCGGCCCGACCAGGACGCCCTCGGCACAGGCACCGACCTGTACCGCCTTCCGGCCCGCGCCGTGAGGTACCGGCCACGCTCGCCGGCATCGACATCGGCCACTCGTCCGGCCCCCCCGGCAGCACCGACGACATCGCTCTCCTCGCCCTGCGCCTGCCCGGGCCCCGAACCGGGGGCGGGCCGTGACCGACGGCGGGGCGCTCACCCCTCCGGAGTCAGCATCAGAACGCGGAACGGGCCGGGCGGTACGGCCGTGAGGGTGTCGTCTCCGGCATCCTTCCACCCCCAGGAACGCAACGACTCAACGGCCACGTCGTCCCGGACGTCCACCAGCGTGACCCCGAGCGCGGCGCCCTGGTCGGCGAGCAGTCGCCGCTGCAGGCGCCGGGCAAGGTTCCAGGCGCGGGCCTGGTGCTCACGGCGCACGCGGGGCGGGACGACGATCCCGGAGACGACGAAGAGCCGCCCGGGGGCGACACGGCGGAGCAGACCGCCCCGAACGTGTCCGTCGAAGCCCGCCCACCACGGGCCGGCGCCGCCCGCGGGAAAGCCGTAGGCGCAACCGGTCAGGGCGGTGGTCTCCGCGATCAGCAACGAGAATCCAGGTCGTCGTGCGTCGGCCGCGAGACGGCACAGAAAGGCGGTACGCGCCTGGTTCCACGCCCATGGGCTGCCACCGGAGGTCTCCGCGTACAGATCCCCCAGTTCCTGGCGGCGGTCCTCCATCTGACTACGGGCCAGCTCACGGAGGCGTGCTCCCGCGCCGGGCGAAGGCCCCTGCTGCCGCTTCGGCCGACTCGGTGTGCGCGACTTGCCCGGTGCGGGGAGGTCCACGGTCGTCGGGAGAAGCATGAGCGCGGTCATCGGGCGAACCCTGCCCCGGGAGCGGTCCAGGACCGGCCCCGCGTCGTCGATCGCCGAGAGCGGCACCGTCGGGAACCGGTGCGCGGCCTGCCCCCGGTATCTCCACCGTACTCCCGGCCGAGGCCGCCATGGTGGCCCGGCGCTCGCCGACGACCACCGGCATCCGGTGCGGGGAACAGCACCGGCCTCAAGCGGGCGGTCGCCGCCCGCGGCCCAGGCCGGTTCGATGCGCCACCGGGGTCGGCAGGCGGCCGGACCGCTGACCGGCCGCGGCACGCACGGCCGCCCCTGCCCGGCATACCCTTCAGACGAGGGCCACCGCGGAAACGCGCCACGGCCCCGCACCGTCGCCCGGCGTCTCGGGCAGCAACCGCACGCCTGGTTGTCACCCGTCGCCTGCCAGGAGGTCCGTATGGAGCACGAGCCGTTGCCCCCCGAGGGCCACGCCGAGGTCCGCATCGTCGCCGCGACACCGGAGGTGGCCCGGCGCGTCGCCGAAGTGCTGCGCCGCTGCTTCGCCTCGACCGAGCAGCGCAGCTACCCCGCCGGCCGGGGAGAAGGGACCCGGCTCCATCTCACCCTCGACACCGGGCAGGCCGCGGAACCCGCACGGTCCTGGCTCGCGACCAGCGAGTCGACACAGGAGGCACAGGCACACGTCGATGAGGTGTGAGCCGGGCCCGTCAAGCGACGCGGATCCGCCGTCGCGCCCGCCACCGGACCGTCACCCTCGGAGACGGCAACCGCCTCGAAACTCCGCCGGGACAACCGGCAGACGGGCCCGCGACCGAGGTGAGGACAGAGCCGATACGGTCGCCCGACCGACCCGCCCCGCTTCCCCCCCGATCACAGGTAGCCTGACCGCACCGAGGGCATTTCGCGCAGCGCTACCGGCGGTGCCGTTCCCGGCGAGTGACGAAACGGGCAGTCGCCCGGCGACTCCCGGAACGGACCGCGCGATGGAACCCAGCGGAACACCGCCCGAAAGCGCGTCCACAGCCGACGCGCTGGAACGCGAACTGCCCGCCCTCATCAGCACGTTGGAGCCGCACCCGGGCGCCGCGATACGGGTCACCGTGGGCCCGCCGAATGGCCCGATGCCCCGCACGCGGTCATGGCGCACGGCCGCGTGATCGCCGTGGAGCCGGCCGGACCGGGAAGCGAGGCATACGTCATCTCGCTGGACTGCGGCACCGTAGGACGCTGGGTGCTGCTGGTCGCCCCTCCCGAGGAGCCCGCCGGAACGGCGGGCCGGCTGCTGGCCGCCGCGGCCGAGCCCGAGAACCCGCTGACCGCCTCGCGGATGCCGTCGCTCGCCGAGAGCGGACGCCTCCGGGACACGACAGGGGAGGCGGAATGAGGCACGCCACCCCGTGGGCGCTCACGGCCGGAAGAAGCAGCCGGCCTCAAGTCCCCGCTCCCCGCCTGCCGTTGGCCGTTCGAGGCGAGGTGTCCGCGCTCTTCGAGGAGTGCCGCATCGTCCACGCATACGGCGAACTGGACACACAGACCGTGGTGCCGCTGGTCCGTGCCGCCGAGGAACACCGTCCGGCCGAGGACGACGTACCGCGCCGAACCACTCGACAGGACACCTTCATGACGAACGACCGCCTACGGCCCCCACCGCCGGCCCCGCCCCTCCTCCGCCTCTACCTGGCGCCCGAGAGCACCCTGCCACGCCGTATCGACGGGGCGTGGTGGCCGCGCGCCTCCGGTCTCGCGGCAGAACTCGAGCAACTGCTCTGCGGCCTGCCCCGGGGCTGGGGCCGGATCGTCAGTGTCCTGGTGAACGGCACGGTGTGGGCCGGAGCACCGAGCCGCATGCTCGTCTGCGACCGGGTCGTCCGGCTGCGCGGGGCCACCCGGGCAAACGCGCCGAGCACCATCGTCCTGATGGCCCCCGGCCATGGGCGCAGGGACCTGCTGGTCCTGCCACCGCAGGCGACCGAGCGGGCCGCCGCATCGCTCCTGTCCGCCGCCGGTCTGACACCGGAACCGGGCCGCTCCCCGAGCTGAGTGGGGCCCGGGGGCGGAGGGAAATCTGTCACGGCGAGTGCATATCTCCATGCCTGCCGGAGTCAGGGTTGCCGCACGAGGCGGATGCTGGCGGACGCTTCGGAGCCCGGTGCCAGGCACGCCCGGGCCCCTCGCCGCGTCCCCGGACGAAGAAATGCGCCGAAAGCTGGACGGCCAGGACATGGATACCTGGTCTCGCCACCACAGAAATACACACCGGAACGGGATGAGAATTACCTGACGCTCCCAAAACGCGTGGCCGTTTCCATCCGGCCTGTGCTAGCGTGATATCAGTTGCAGTTTTGGTTGCCAGAGATTTTTTCTTTGCAGAGCTTTCCGGATCTTTCCGGAGGGGTGATCATCGCGGCGACTCGGCTCCGCAAAGTGCGGAGTCCGGCACTGCCCCCCAAGGGAGATTCAATATGGCATCTGGCACCGTGAAGTGGTTCAACGCGGAAAAGGGCTTCGGCTTCATCGAGCAGGACGGCGGCGGCGCTGACGTGTTCGCCCACTACTCGAACATCATCAGCAACGGTGGCTTCCGCGAGCTTCAGGAAGGCCAGAAGGTTAGCTTCGACGTCACGCAGGGCCAGAAGGGCCCGCAGGCCGAGAACATCGTTCCCGCCTGACGCTGACGCGATCGTCGCGAGCCAGTGGTTCGTGCATCACGTGGCTGGGGCCCGCACCCTTGGGGTGCGGGCCCCAGCCCATTGTTTTCCGCTTTCCGGATTATCAAGCGCGACGGCAGATGATGCGTCGTTCGCGGGTTGAAGACCGAAGGATGTGGCACCCGGCTTGTGGCGGGCCGGACGCGGGAACCGCGTCCCGTAGGGTTGATGGTTCGGCAATGAGCCGTAAGCCGCGCGAGGCCGGTACGACCCGCTCCCCCGGTTGTCGCCGCGAGGCTGCCCGGCGGCAACCGGGCGTGGCGTCGAGCCACACCCGGCGGTCCAGTGGTTCTTGCCCGTCCAGTGGTTCTTGCCCTCATCCGTAGGCGTCAGTGCACCCGGGCCGGTTCCTCGGCGGCCGACTCGGCCGCTGCGGCGATGTTGCGGATCATGCCGCCGAAGACCGCGGCGTGGAAGGGTGCCACGCCCCACCAGTACGCGTGCCCGGCCAGTCCGTGCGGATGGAACAGTGCCCGCTGCCGGTACACCGTGCGGCCCTGCGGATCCCGGTCGACGGCCATCTCCAGCCAGGCCAGGCCCGGCAGCCGCATCTCCGCCCGCAGACGGAGCAGCCGGCCCGGCTCGATCTCCTCCACGCGCCAGAAGTCCAGACTGTCGCCGACCCTCAGCCGGGTCGCGTTCCGGCGGCCCCTGCGCAGGCCCACACCGCCCACCAGCGTGTCCAGCCAGCCCCGCAGGGACCAGGCGAGCGGTGAGGAGTACCAGCCGTTCTCGCCGCCGATCGCCTCGACCACCTGCCACAGCGCCTGCGGCGACGCCGCGACCGTGCGCTCACGGTGATCCGTGTAGAGGCTTCCGCCCGCCCAGTCGGGGTCGGTCGGCAGCGGGTCGCTGGGGGCACGGGGAGTCGAGGCGGAGGACCACCTGGTGGCCACGTCCGCGTCCTGCACGCGCCTCAGAGCCAGCCGGATCGCCCGGTCGAGACCGACCGGTCCCTCCGGCGGGTCCGGCACGTGACGGACGATGTCCCGCTCGGTGCAGACCACCTCGTGCTTCAGCGACTCGACCAGCGGGCGCGCGAGAGCACCCGGCACCGGGGTGACCAGGCCGACCCAGAGGCTGGACAGCCGGGGGGTGAGCAGCGGAACAGGGACGATGACGCGTTTCGGCAGCCCGGCGACGACGGCGTACCGCCGCATCATCTCCTCGTACGTGACGATGTCCGGCCCGCCGATGTCGAAGGTGCGGTTCACGTCGTGCGGCAGCCGCGCGCACCCCACGAGCAGGCGGAGCACGTCACGGACGGCGATCGGCTGGATGCGGGTGCGCACCCAGCTCGGAGTCACCATGACGGGCAGCCGCTCGGTCAGATACCGCAGCATCTCGAAGGATGCCGAACCGGAACCGATGATCACCGCTGCTCGCAGTACGGCGGTCGGCACCCCCGAGGCCAGGAGGACGCGGCCCACTTCGGTGCGGGACCGAAGGTGGGGCGACAGCTCGTGCTCGGGTACTCCGGACGGGGTCAGCCCGCCGAGGTAGACGATCCGCCGGACCCCGGCGGCGCGCGCCTGCTCGGCGAAGATCCTGGCCGCGCGCCGGTCCGTCTCTTCGAAACCGCGCCCCGTGCCCAGCGCGTGCACCAGGTAGTACGCGACGTCCATTCCCTCCATCGCCGAGCGCACGGACTCCTCGTCCGTCACGTCTCCGCGCACGGCCTGCGCCTGCCCGGCCCACGGATGGTCCCGCAGCTTGCCGGGCGAGCGGGCCAGACAGCGCACGGAATGCCCGGCGGCCAGCAACTCCGGCACCAGCCTGCCGCCCAGGTAACCGGTGGCACCGGTGACCAGACAGCGCAGCGGCCTGTCCTCGTCGGTCGACCGGACCGCAGGAAACGTCATGGCTCTCATGCTCCCCGGGACGTGCCCCTCCCAAGGGCTCTGTCGATGCCCACCTGAGCCCATGCTTGGGTCCGGGGACGATTACCGCAACCGCAGCTGCTCCGGCCGGGGGCTGACACCGGCGTCGACGCCCGTACGCCAGCGTCATGGGCGAACGGCCACCAGCAGATCAACCAGGTAGGCCTCCTCGACCGTGCCAGCCGGGAAGGCCTCGCTCAGCAGTCTGCGTTCACCGGCGAAGAACGTACGTCGACGGGCCTCGTCCAGGACGAGGAACGCTGAGCGGCTGCCGATGTTGGCCAGGTGCGTGTCGAGGGAGACCACCCGGGTCCAGCGCGCCTGGCGGCGTGTGACCCGCAGACCTGTCAGGCCCGCCAGCCGGATGGCGTCGCTGTCGCCGGGGCGCGTGGCGGGCGCCGGTTCCGTCCCGCAGCAACGCGCGATGCGCTCGTGCTGCGCGCGGATCCACGGAACGTCGAAGGCCGTGGTGTTCCACCAGACCGCCAGCGCACCGGCTGGGCGCAGGACACGCAGCGCCTCCGGGACGGAGCGGGCCGGATCGGTCCACTGCCAGGACTGCGCGTACGTGACGAGGTCGCAGGAAGCGCCGGTCAGCGGCAGGGCGTTGCCGTCTCCACGTACGACCGGGACCTCCGGCAGCGCGGCGCGACACTCGCGCGCCATGGCCTCACCGGGCTCGACGGCGATCACCTCGGCGCCTCTCTCCTGCAGCAGTGCGGTGGCGATCCCGGTGCCCGCACCGACATCGGCGACACGGGCACCGGCCAGGCGGCCACCCGTGAGCTCCTCGATGGCGTCGAAGAGGGCAGGCGGATACGACGGCCGGCTGGCCGCGTACTGGGCGGCGGCCCTGTTGAACGACTGTGCGCGAGAGATGGCGGTCATCTCCCCATCATCGGCCCGCACCTGGGCGGCAAGAAACCGGTCACCGCAAACCCGGCCACCGCGTCGATCAGTGCCGTACGCCGCTCCTGGGGCTTTCTGGTACTCCTACCGGTGTTCGGGGTTTTCGTAGTCATGGCGGCAGCCGGCGTCCCAGGCGGTGCGCTGGTTGCCGTAGGCGGGGATGCCGCCGAGGTCCTTCAGCGCCCGGGCCAGGTGGAGCAGGTTCCAGGTCATGAAGGTGGTGTTGCGGTTGGTGAAGTCGTTCTCCGGGCCGCCCGAGCCCGGGTCGAGGTAGGAGGGGCCGGGGCCCGCCTCGCCGATCCATCCGGCGTCCGCCTGGGGCGGGATGGTGTAGCCCAGGTGCTGCAGGCTGTAGAGGACGTTCATGGCGCAGTGCTTGACGCCGTCCTCGTTCCCGGTGATCAGACAGCCGCCGACCCGGCCGTAATAGGCGTACTGGCCTGCTTCGTTGAGCAGGCTGGAGCAGGCGTAGAGGCGCTCGATGACCTGCTTCGTCACGGAGCTGTTGTCGCCCAGCCAGATGGGTCCGGCCAGCACGAGGATGTCGGCCGCCATGACCTGCCGGTACAGCTCCGGCCAGGCGTCCGTCTCCCAGCCGTGCTCCCTCATGTCGGGCCACACGCCGGTGGCGATGTCGTGGTCCACCGCCCGTACGACGTCGAGGTGCACACCCTGTGCCTCCATGATGGCGGTGCTCCGGTCGATCAGCCCCTGGGTGTTGCTCGTCTCCGGCGAGCGCTTGAGGGTGCAGTTGATCACCAGAGCCCGCAGGTCGTCGTACCGGGCCGGCGGTGCATCGATGGCGGGCGACGAAGCGGTCACACGGTCCTCCCATAGCCTTGCCGACGCACGGTGCGCGGCGGCGCGTCAAGCTCCCGGTCCAGCGTGCGGGCCGACCGCGACGGACGCCACTTGCACGCACTGCCGTGCGGTCCCCCGTTCGGAGGCGTTCTGCCATGGGCGCACGTCCGGCACCGTGAAAACAGGCCCGGCCCGGCGCGGCTGCACCGGGCCGAGCGACGGTCCGGGCCGCTTGTCTTCGACTTGTCTTCGACAACCGTGGTTACGTGCCGGCCCCGTCCAGCAGGGGCCCCGCCACGCTCGTGCGCTCCCGGAGAAGGGCCTCGGACCAGCGGCCTGCCTCGGCGCAGTCCTCGACACGGAGTCGACCTGGGCAGCCGCGCCGTTTCTTCGGCTGTTCGAGCAATTCCGGTCATCGTTTCGGGTGACTATCTGCGACGCCTTCATCCCTCGCGCATGTGCCGCGATGAAATGAGCCCCGTAATGATGCGGCCGGCCGCCAGTCAGCGACACCGGCTTCCCTCCCCACGCGGCGCCGGGCCGGCGCCGGATGAGAAAGGACACCGAATGCGCGTACTGCGCGCCTTCTCGGCGAGCGTCCTGGCGTCGCTTCTGCTGTTGATCGGCATCTCACCGGCCGCTGCCCGCGCCGACCTACCCCGTACGGGCAACGGAGTTCACTGCCCCACCACACACCGCAACCGCCAGACCAACGTTCCTCCGCCGACGGCCTATCAGCGCTACTACCACGACGACTGGCGGCTGGGACCGGCACACCTGCCCCAGACAGGCGCCATCGGCGCGATGCTGAAGGGCTATCACCGCACGGACGACACCTCCTCCTACTGGTTCCTCGGGTGCTACTGGCAGACGGACCCCCAGACGGCGAAGTCGGGCTGGTGGTATCCCGACAACCAGGGCTTCGTGCTGGAGAACGGCAAGCCGGTCAAGCATCCCGTGACGCTCCGCAAGGGCCAGCTGCTCGACCTCTTCGGCAGCGGTCTCGGCAACTTCCTCGCCCCGGCGGGCACGCCGTACGCCAAACGCGCGATCCCGCCGAACAATCTGGACACCTTCGCCCAGAAGTATCCGTTCAACTACCACCGCTACCGGGTCGAACAGCCGTTCACCGTCGAGGCCGGACCGATCCGGCCCTGGTTCGGCCAGCCCGGCCTGGGCCTGCAGTACGTGACGACCGACACGATCCCCGTGCTCGTCAACGCCTACAAACTGAAGGAACTGACGTAACCCGACGGCGTTCCATCCGGGACGGATCTGATGGACAGCGCAGAACTCGTCGAAAGACTCCGCGACGCGGGCGTTCCCGGGGCGTTCTACGAGATCGCCGGCATCCACGACGTACCCGTCGAGCCGGACGCCTACTACTTCCTGAGCCGTGAGGCGGATGCCTGGACCGTCGGCTTGCGCCAACGCTCCCAGGAAAGTGTCATACGGCGTTTCGGCACCGAAGCCGAAGCCTGCGAGTACCTCTACGACACGCTCACGCACCTGCCCCGTCCCTCATCAGAGGCCACGGAGCCCCTGGAGAGGCTCCTCGCGAACACCGAGGAGATCCAGCGGCAGGCATGGGAGGACTTCCATCGTGGCAGTGGAGCGGCCGACGACAGCTGAACCCCGGGGTGGTCCCTTCTGAAGCCACTGGTCAACTCCGTGTGCGGGCAAGGGTTTACGGCTCATTCCCAGGTGCAGCCGGCCCTTGACGCTGCACACTTGGACCATGTCCCGACGACACGATCTGGCACAGGAGATCCGCGCACTCTCCGCGGAGGAGGCTGTCCGGGCGCTGACGGTACTGGTGGAGGACCGCGGGCTGCTCGCCTCGGCCGAAGACATGCCCGTGACGGACGAGGAGTTACGGGACGCGTTGACCACGGCTGCGGCTGCGGGGGAGGTGCCTGCGCCGGACGGCTCATCGGCCGACGAGGGCGATGTGGCGCGCGCGGCGTTGCAACACGCCGCGGCGCGGCCGGACCTGGCGAGTGTGGCCGGTGAGGCCGTGGAGTACGCGCGGTCGCCGATGGACCGCCTCGACCCCGTGTCCGTCTCTGTCGGCGCCCTGGTCGTCACGCTTCTCCAGACGGAGGTCGTGGTCAAGCGCGATGAGCAAGGCAGATGGCGTCTGACCGTGCACAAGCGGGCCCTCCGGGACGCCGCGCTCGGCCGCCTGCTGACCGCGCTTCTGGCCCACCTCACCAACGGCAAGTAGGCCGGGGGCGAAGGTGCCGGTATCGGTGAGAGCGCCCTACACGTGGCGCTGCGAACAGTGTGACAGGCAGTGCCAGGCCCCGGTGTGGCACATAGTCGACGGCCGTGAGCGCGCCGACGTCGTGGAAAGCCCCGGTACGCCGGACGGGTTCGGCCCCGGCCTGTGCCGGGTGGACTGCCCCGGCTGCGGGACCCTGGCGTACATCGAGGCACCGCTGCTGGTCCTGCGGCCCGGGGCGACCGTACCGGTGTTGTTCGCGACCTCCGTCATGGATCTCCAGCAGGACGCCACGGCAACCGCGGCCGGCCTGCTGGCGCAGGCGGAGCGAGCGGGGGCCTTCCGCGGTACGGCGTTCGCCGGCCAGGAGATCGTCCCGCTGCCCCGCAGGCTGCTGCCCTTCGTGTTGATCCGTGACGTCGAGACGGACCTCGCGGACCCCGAGGCGGCGTGCCGGGAGCTGACGTCGTACGGGCCGCCGACGGTGGCCAACTACCGGTATTTCCTCCAGTGTGTGGCGCAGAACCTGGAGGAGACACGCGTCGGTGAGCTGCTGCTCGCGGTCACGGTGGCCATGCCGGACCGGCTCGCCGAGCTGGTCCGCGCGCACCCCGAGCTCACCGGCGGCACTCGGGTGCGTGACGCGGGGACCGAGGAGCTGCGCGCGGCCGTCGGCACGCCGTTGGAAGCGACGCTGCGCCTGCGCCAGCAGCTCCTGGACGATCTGTGCGGCGGCCGAGTGCCTGCGGGAACGGCGATCGGCCGCTACCGTGCGTCGCTGGGCGCCTTCGCCGACGACCTGCGGGCGCGGCTGCACACGATGTACGTCCAGGTGCGTACCGCCGACGGCCCGGACGTCATACCGCTCGCGCGTGAAGCGCTCGAACTCGCCGGGCACCTCGGCGAGGAGGAAGTGGAGACGGAACTCGCCGCCAGGCTCGGCGAACGTCTGGTCGTCGCCGTGCGCACCGGGTTCGCCGCCGATCTCTCCGAGGCGCTGCGTCTGCTGGAACTCGCCCCGACCCGCCTGCCCGAGGGGACCCTTCAGTGGGTCGAGGTGGCGAACAACCTCGCCGCCGCACAGCACCTTCGCGACGACGGGGACCGGCTGGAGTGCTGGGAGGCCGCCCGCGACCTGCTCGCCCGCGCCACCGCGTTGGACCGCCGGACCCACAGCGAGTTCTGGGCCCGCGTGCAGACCAACTACGGACTGCTGCTCGCCGAACGCCCGGGCGGTGACCGCACCGATCTCACTCTGGGCATCAGCCACGTCAGGGCCGGGCTGGAGGAACGGTCCCCCGAGCGGAACCGCGTCGACTGGGCCTACTCCCTGATCAACCTCGGCCTTCTGCTGTACCGGCGCGCCGAGCCGGGCGACGTGGAACAGGCGGAGCAGTGCTACCGGGACGCCCTGCACCGGTTGCGCCCGGACGATGAGCCCGTGCTGTGGTCGCAGCTGCAGTGCAACCTGGCCGACCTGCTGCTCTCGCGCGACCCGGCCGACCCGCGTGGCGCCCGTGAAGCGGCCACCGCGGTGCTCGCGTACGACGCCGCGCATCCGGGTCTCCTCGACACCAGCCGCGTCACGTGGCTCCTGGCACAAACCGCCGACCTGCTCGACGGGCCGGGCAGCGCCGAGAGCGTACGGCTGCGCCGCGCGACCCTGGCCGCCGTACCGCCCCATGTCTCCCCGTCCCTGCATCTCGCCGTCGCCCGGGAAGTACTCGACGCCCTCGCCGCGGCCGAGGACTGGGGCGGTGCGGCGGACGTCGCCTCGGACCTGCTGTCCGCCGTCCACGCGCTCTACGACGCGCAGGTCACCGCCGCCGGCCGCCGCAGCGTGCTCGCGCAGGCGAACGGGATCGCCCGCCGGACTGCCTTCCTGCTGGCCCGTGCGGGGCGGCCGGAACGCGCGGTCGAGGCAATCGAACGCGGTCTGGCCTGCGAGCTGTCGGTGGTGGCCGGGCGAGACGCGGTGGACCTGGAGGCGCTGGAGCGGGCCGATCCCGTCCTGGCCGACCGCTACCGGCGGGCACGCGAGCGGTACAGGTCCCTGGTCGCGGAAGCGCCCGCAGCCCCGGCCGGTGACACGGCCGCGGGACTCGTCGCCGCGGCGCAGACGCAGACGCAGACGCAGGCAGCGGCGGAGCGCGGTGTGCGCACGGTGGTCGAGGAGATCCGCGAGATCCCCGGTTTCGAGGGTTTTCTGCGCACCACCCGACTGACCGACATCGTCCGGGCCGCCGGCGGCATGCCGCTCGCCTACCTGGTGAACGCCCCCTGGGGCAGCTGTGTCCTGGTGATCCCGCGCGGCGCGCATGCGCTGGAGTCCGGCGACGGCCGAACAGGTGTCACACCGGCGGAACCTCTCGTGCGCGCCCTCTTCGTCCCCGAGGTGACCAGCACCACGATCGTCCACATGCTGGCGCTGGACCCGGAGGGCACCGGTGCGGGACTGCTGCTGGTTCAGCAGGCCGGCGCACTCAAGCGTCGTCGTCAGCTCCCGTCGGCCCTGGACAGGCTCCGAGGTCTCGCCCCGCTCCTGCGCCCCCTCGCCGAGCTCCTGGCGCAGGATCCGCGACACGAGGCAGTGGTCGTACCGACCGGCCTGCTGGGGCACGTCCCGCTGCACGCCGTACCGCTCGCCCCGGGGACGGACGGCCTGCTCGACGACCTCGGGACGCTGACGCTCGACGACCTCGGGACGCTGACCCTCGCCCCCTCGGCCGGCGCATACGCCGCCTCCCGTGCGGCCGGCACCCGGCCGCCGAAGCCCGTCCCGCGACTGGTGGCCGTGACGGACCCCGATGGTTCGCTGCCCGGTGCCCGCAGCGAATTCGCCGAGATCCAGGCACTGTTCGGGCCGTCCGGCGAGACCGTCCAGGCGATGGGGTCCGAGGCAACCGTCGGTTGGCTGCTCGACCGCCTCGCCGAGGCATCGCACGTTCATCTGAGCTGCCATGGCAGCGCCGACCTCGGCGGCCGGGGAGGATCACTGGCCCTCCACGACGGCCCGCTGGACATGGACACCCTGGTGCGACACCAACTCCCCTACTGCCGCCTCGTGGTGGCGGGCGCCTGCCAGTCCGGCCACTATGAGATCGTCGAGGCCCCCGACGAGTTCATCGGGCTCCCGGCCGGCTTCCTCCAAGCCGGCGCCGCCTGCGCGATCACCAGCCTGTGGCAGGTGAACGATCTGGCGACCGCGCTGCTGATGACGCGCCTGTACGAACTGCTCGCCCCCACCGGTCCCACGCCGGGGGAGCCGCCCACGTCCGCACTGCGCCTCGCACGGACCTGGCTGCGCCGTCTGACATGGGACGGACTCGCCGCGTACACCGCGGCCCACCCCCACCTGGCGGCCCTCACCGGTCGGTACGCCCAGCCGACGCACGACCGGGACGCGCGTCCCTTTGTCTCCCCCGTCCACTGGGCGGCGTTCGTCGCGTGGGGGGTGTGATCGCGCGGCCACCGAAGGCGCCCGGCGTCTCAGCCTCTGAGCCACCCAGTCTCTGAGCCACCCAGTCTCTGAGCGACTCAGTTTCTGAGCGTCGGGCCGAGCTCGTCGAGCGAGTAGAGGGCGACGGGCTGGACGGGCGATCGCGGTGCCCTGACCTCCATGACCGTGTAGCGTCCGCCGGCCAGTCCGGAGACGGTCACCGTGGCCGGTGAGCGTACCTCCCCGCCCTCGACGCAGCTGGGAACGCAGCTGACCTCCGCCACCCATCCCTGCGCACTGGCGGCGGGCTCGCCCCAGTCGCTCCAGGTCAGGTCCAGAAGCACGGCTCCACCGTCACCGCAGGCCAGCGTGAGCATGGTGGGCTCGGTCAGGGGCGCGCCACTGCAGTCGTCGATCACTCCCTGCTGTCTGGTCTGCTGCGTGGCGGGGGAGGTCGGCACCTGGCTGGTGGGCGCCGCCGGCTCGGTGGCCGGGTCCTGCTCCGGCGCCGACTGCTGTGGTGCTTCAGTGGGTTCTTCAGTGGGTTCTTCACTGGGTGCTTCCCGAGTCGGTTGCCACAGTGATGGCTGACTCGTCAGGGGCGCCTCGGCGGTGCGCATACCGCTGCCGTGTCCCGGCACCAGCGCCAGGATGACCGCGGTGATCGCACCGGCGAGGACCACGGCCATGCCGAGCGCCGCGAGACGGGACCGGGCCGGGCCGGGCGGGGACGAGAGCACGTCCGGGGCGTTCGGCGGCTCGGCCGGAGGAGCCGACCGCGGGGCGCGGCCGGTCGCGTCTGCCGGGCCGCCGGCTTGCCTGACGGCGATGAGTTCGTCCACCTCTCGCGGCCAGGCATACGGTGCGGGCGTGAGCGAACCCATGACGTCGAGCAGTTTCTGGGCGGTCGGCTGCGCGGCCGGCTCCTCGGCCAGGCAGACCGCGACGACTTGACGCAGTCTCACCGGGAGCGTGCTGATGTCGGGTGTCCGTGACGAGACGGGCGCGGCACCGGAGCGTCTGCCGGTGTACGCGGTGATCAGCAGCATCCCGAGGGCGACCAGGTCACCGGACGGCTCGTGCGGCCCGTCGTTCCGTCCCGGCGTGCGGGCCCGTCCGCTGCCACCAGCGGTCCTGTCGCCGTCGGAGCCGGTCAACCGCGGACCGTTCCCGGTCAGCAGCACATTGACGGGCCGGATGTCGCCATGGACGCGACCGGCTCGGTGCAGAACGGCCAGGGCGCCGGCCACCGCCGCGGCAATCCACAGCACCGACTCCTCCGGCAGCGCGCCGACGGCGTCGACAGCCTCGGCCAGCGAGGGCCCGGGGTCACCCGTGTCCAAGCGCTTCATCCTGTCCCCCTCAGAAGAAGTCCTGCAACGAGTCTGGCCGCATCCAACTCCCGCTACAAGGGGCCCCGCTGCCGCACCCAGCCACTCACCGACTCACACGTCCGTGTCACGGTTGGCCTTTCGCGCGTTCGCGCACCAGGAGGTTCTGCGTCCCCAGACCGATCGCCAGGTACGCGTACACCGACGCGGTCCCCAGCAGTCCGGCCCCGGCGGCGTGGTCGATCCAGAGGCCCAGCCCGATGTGCGCGGCCACCGAGGCGAGCCACAGTCCGGTCGTCGCAGCCGTCCCCTTGCGCAGCACCTCGCCCTGGGGATCACGCCAGATCCGTACGGTCCGGGCCCTGGCCATGCCGAATGCCGCCGCGACGGCCAGGCTGGCCACCAGGAGGACGACGGGCAGCGTGGTCAGCGGATGGTATTTGACGACCGAGGCGACGCCGAAGGTGATCCCCGCGGCACCCAGGACACCGAGGACGGCCGGCGTGATGAGCGAGCCGTAACGCCGCACCGGACGGGTGCGCAGCTGCTGTCGTATCACCAGGCCGACGACCACCAGGGCCAGGACGAGAGTGGCCCCTCCGTTCGTGTTGTGCATCTCAACTCCCCGTTACGGCACCGCCGTTCCGTGACGGCGCCGTACTGATCATTATGCGGTGGTGCTCAGTTTCGGGTGGTCGGTGTCGGGGAGCCAGTCCCGCTGGGGTGTGTACTCCAGCCAGCGCCGGGTGCGGCCGGCTTCGGCGAAGCCGCGCAGCAGGGTGTCGAGGAGGGGGTGCCTGGAGGACGCGCGCCAGGCCAGCGACCACGCGTACAGCGGTGTCGGCTCGACGAGCGGGATGCAGCGCAGGCCCGTGTGGTCCGGCAGCGGTGCGTCGGCGGGGAGGAGAGTGAAGCCCCCGGGGTCGGTGCGGATGTGCTGCGCCAGGTGGTCCAGGCCAAGATTGGGGCCGTCGTGCCGGCGCGTGATCCGGAAGGTGTCGGCGAAGCGGCGCAGGAAGTCCAGGCGGCTCAGCTCGGCCGGGCACCACAGGACGCTGTCGCACAGGTCGGCGGGGCGCAGTGCGGGTGCGCCGGCCAGCGGGTGGGACGGGCCGACCACCGCGTCGACGGGTTCCAGCCGTACCAGCCGCTGGGTGAGTCCCGCGTCCCGGCCGTCGGGCAGGGGGTGCACCCGGCCGAATCCCAGGTCCGTGTCGCCGCGCAGCAACGCCTGCGCGACGGACGGCCAGTCCCGTCCCGGGCCCGGCTCCCAGCGCACCGGGCCGAGTGCCTGTACGGCGTCGGCGACCGTGCGCATCGGCGCGTACAGATGACCCCAGGTGTCGATCCGTACGGCGGGTCCGGCGCCCGTCACCGTGGCGACCGCCCGTTCACCGGCCGCGAGTGCCTCGCGGGCGGCCGGCAGGAACCGCTCCCCCGCCTCGCTCAGCCGGATGCCGCCCTGGCGCTCGAACAGCCGGACGCCGAGCGTCTCCTCCAGCCGCGCGATGCGCTTGGACAGCGCCTGCTGGCTGGTGCCCAGCTCTTCGGCGGCCCGCCCGAAGTCGAGTGTCCCGGCGGTCGCGACGAAGGCGCGGACCAGGGCGAGGTCGAGATCCATGCCGCTGACCTTAGGCGACAACTCCGCGTTGTCGGGTGGGGGTTTGCGTTGTTGGCCGAGCCTCCGCGCCACGCGGTCGGATGGTCCCGGCAGACAGCACCGGGGAACGGCCCCGGGCCACCGAGGGGATGACCACGATGAAAGCCTTCGTACCGACCGGAGATCCCGCCGAGCCGGTCGTGCTCGCCGACGTCCCGGAGCCGGCACCGCGGCCCCATGAGGCGCTGGTGAAGGTCGAGGCGTTCTCGGTCAACCGGGGTGAGACGTTCAAGCTGGAGCGGCCCGCCCCCGGCGACCGTCCCGGCAAGGACATCGCCGGGCTGGTGGTGCAGCCGGCCGCCGACGGCAGCGGGCCGTCCGGGATCACGCGGGTCGTCGGCCATCCCATGGCGGGCGGCTGGGCGGAGTACGTGGCGGTGCCGGCCGACGCGCTCGCCGAGCTGCCGGACGACGTCTCCGTGCTCCAGGGCGCGGCGCTGCCGCTGGCCGGGCTCACCGCGCTGCGGCTGCTGCGCGGTGCCGGGCCGGTGCTCGGGCGGCGGGTCCTGCTCACCGGCGCCTCCGGCGGCGTGGGCCACTACGTCACCGAACTCGCGGCCGCCGCCGGGGCTCAGGTCACCGCCGTGACCAGGAACACCGAACGCGGCACCCGGCTCGCCGAGCTCGGCGCCGCCGAGATCGTCCACGACGTCGCCGACGCCCGGGGCCCGTACGACATCGTGCTGGAGTCGACCGGCGGAGCGGCCCTCCCCCTCGCGCTCGCGCGGCTCGCCAGGCGCGGCACGCTGATCTGGTTCGGGCAGGCCGGCCGCACACCGGCGACGCTCGACTTCTTCGACTTCTTCACCGGCCCCGAGTCGGCCGTCATCCGTCACTTCCACTACCTCGACGCGGACACGCGCCTCGACGACGACCTGGCGGCGCTGGTCCGGCTGACCGCCGAGGGCCGGCTGCACCCGGAGATCGGCCGGGTCACGGACTGGGCCGACACCGCGACCACGCTGACCGACCTGCGCGACCGCCGCATCCGCGGCAAGGCCGTCCTCACCCTGTCCTGACAAGCGAAGGAGCACGATCATGAACACCAGCGACCCCAGGACCGTCGTCATCCGCTACGTCGAGGCCGTACGCGACGGCGACGCCGACGTCATCCGCGACAGCTTCGCCGCCGACGCGACCTGGCACTACCCGGGCGACCTGCCCATCTCCAAGGTGTGGCACGGCCGCGACGAGATCATCGACGAGTTCCTCGGCAGCATGGGCCCGGTCTTCGTCCCCGGCACCATGGACGTCGAACTGGTCAGCACGATCGCCGAGGGCGACCGCGTGGTGGCCGAATGGACCTCCAGGGCCACGACCGTGTACGGCGGCACCTACGACAACCGCTGCATCGGCATCTACACGGTCCGCGACGGAAAGATCGTCTCCGTCATCGAGTACACCGACACCCACCACGTCGCCGCCGCACTCTTCCCGGACGCCACGCGAAGGCCCCGGACCGGTCACGGTCCGGAGCCTTCGGCATCCACTTCTCACATGAAGACAGGCCACTGAGGGCCAAGTGGGCGGCGGGCCGGTGGCCCGGGCGCCGAGACCCGATTCGGTGAGCCGGGTGACCGGCTAACACTCGGTGAACTGCGCGCCTGGATCGCCCTCGCCGTTCAGCAGGTTGCCGGCCAGGCCGTTGGCGATGCCCACCTCACCCAGGATGTCGACGCACCCGCCGCGATGCATGACCGCGCCTTGGGCGGTGGCGGCGGTGGTGGCGGTGCCGGTGGCTATGAAGCTCACGCTAGCGATGACCGCAGCCGCCGCAGCGGCCTCGGAGAGCTTGCGCATTCGTCCTCCTCGGGTCGAGTGAGCGCGCCGTCGAAAGATCCAATTTGCGCTCATTCCGGAGGCTAACCCGGCCCGCACAGCAGCGCTCATCGGCGGCGCCATCCGGGGGCTCCAGCCGCTCACCCGGTCACCGTGCCCCTCTTGGCACCAGGCCGGGCTCCCGGCCCGGTGCGGCGTCCTCCCACACGGTGTGGAAGGCCAGCCGCAGACAGCCCGCCAGGGCGGGGTGCTCGATGAAAAGGGTGGTGGTGGAGTCCGCGCCGGCCACCGGGTCGGGCATGTCACACAGGACGAGGGAGGCGTCGGCGATGACGAGTTTCAGCGGCAGTTCGGAGGCGAAGCGGGCCTCCTCGCCCGCGGCGGCGAAGCGCCGTACGTGTTCCACCGTCTCGGGGTCGTCCAGGGCGGCGTCGAGGTAGAGCGCGCGGACGGTGCCGCCCGCCCGGTGCAGCCTGCGGACCACCTCCATGCCCTCCGTGTTCTCGGCGGGGGCGACGAACGGCGGCTTGCAGAAGGTGAGTAGTTCGCGCTGCGCCTGCCGCTGGATGTCGGCGAAGCGTTCGGCGATCGCCTTGGGGTCACGCAGGATCTCGATGTAGTCCAGCGGGTCGGTGTGTTCGCGGCCCTGGAACCAGAGGGGCTGCAGGAGGCCGGTCAAGCCCTGTGAGACCCGCTCCAGCCGGTCGACCGACTCCCGTTGCACCGCCATCAGCCGGGCGAGGGCCAGCTCCGGGGTGACGGCGGAGTACGTGGCCACCCGCCCGGGGTGCGTGGTGGCCAGCTGCCGCCGTACGAGCGCGTCCAGCACGTCGTAGACGCGCTGGCGCGGCACGTCGGCCTCCCGGGCCACCTCGGCGGCCGTGTAAGAACCACGCCTGATGAGCGTCAGGTAGACCCGTGCCTCGTACCGGGCCAGACCCAGCGACATCAGGTCGTTGATGGTTCGGTCTTCAAGCTCCATGGCTGCACAAGGTACCGGCGCCGGCAAGGAGTTGAGGCCAAGGTTTTACCAACTGGCCCTGTTCTCTTCGGCAAAGTGTCCATAGCCTCTTGTGTAGCCACCACTGACCGGGGTGGCAGCAATCCATCGGTCGACCGACCGACAACATGCCCGGAAGTCGGCTTCGCTTCGGCGCCCCCAACGCCGGTTCGTTTGTCATGTGCTTGACAGCCCGACCGGTTCGCGCCGTCGAGGAGCCAACCCATCCCCCCACGGAGGGCAGTTCCTTGCGTTCTCACCGCAGAAGGACCCTGATACGCCGCGGCGCGCCCGCGCTGCTGTCCGCAGCGGCTCTGATCACCGGCGGCCTGGCCGTCGCCTCACAGTCGGCGGCGTTCGCGACGACGAAGACCGCCGCATCGCCCACGGCCGCCACGGCCTCCGCGGTGCCCACCCACCGGCTCTGTTCGGAGCCGAGCAAGCCCGGCTACATGGCGTGCCAGGCGGTCGTCCGCACCGATCTGAAGGCGCAGAAGTCCCTCGGCCGGCACGACACCCCCAAGGGTTTCGGACCGGCCGGTCTGCAGGCCGCGTACAACCTGCCGAAGGACGGCGGCAAGGGCGCCACCGTCGCGATCGTCGACGCGAACGACGACCCGAACGCCGAGAAGGACCTCGCGGCCTACCGCTCCCAGTACGGCCTGCCGGAGTGCAGCACGAGCAACGGCTGCTTCAAGAAGATCGACCAGGACGGCGGCACCAAGTACCCGACGCCCGACCAGGGTTGGGCCGGTGAGATCTCCCTCGACGTCGACATGGTCAGCGCCGCCTGCCCCCAGTGCCACATCCTGCTCGTCGAGGCCAAGTCCGCCAGCATGGACGACCTCGGCGCGGCCGTGAACCAGGCGGTCAAGCAGGGCGCCAAGTACGTTTCCAACAGCTACGGCGGCAACGAGGAGGCGGCCGACACCTCCGCGGACGACAAGTACTTCAAGCACCCCGGCGTCGCCATCACCGTCAGCTCCGGTGACAGCGGCTACGGCACCGAGTACCCGGCCGCCTCCCAGTACGTCACCGCCGTCGGAGGCACCTCGCTCAAGAAGGACAGCAGCACCCGCGGCTACTCCGAGTCCGTCTGGGGCACGTCCGCCGGCGGTGAGGGGGCGGGCTCGGGCTGCTCGCAGTTCGACGCCAAGCCGTCCTGGCAGAAGGACACCGGCTGCACCAAGCGCAGCGTCGCCGACGTCGCGGCCGTCGCCGACCCGGCCACCGGTCTCGCCGTCTACGACACCTACCAGGCCAGCGGCTGGAACGTGTACGGCGGCACCAGCGCCTCCGCGCCGTTCATCGCCGGCGTCTACGCCCTCGCGGGCACCCCGGGCAACGGTGACACCCCGGCCTCCTTCCCCTACGCCCACCCGGACAAGCTGAACGACGTCACCGACGGCACCAACGGGTCCTGCAGCGACTACCAGTGCAAGGCGGGCAAGGGCTACGACGGCCCGACGGGCCTTGGCACCCCGAACGGCGTCGCGGCCTTCACCAAGTAGACCGAAGACTCCGGCTCCGCCCACTCCGCCCACTTCGCCCCGTCGGTCGTCCGACGGGGCGAAGTGCTGTCCGCTCGCGGACCGCCGCGTACCGTGCCCGCCGCTGCGGCCCCTGGCGCCGTTGTGACATTTCTGTGAGGCCTGACGCTGGTCACCATGGGGCCGTCGATGCGACCGCAGCACGGCGGGCGGCAGGAATCGCTGGGGACCGGTGCGAACGAGGACAGTCTTGGGCCAGGTACGGCAACCCCGGCGCGTACAGGCGTACGACGGGGAACTGGGCGCGGCCGTCGCGCGGGCCCAGGACGGTGACGAGACCGCTTTCGCGGTCGCCTACCGGATCGTGCAGCCGGGCCTGCTCGGTTACCTCCACGGCATCGTCGGCGACGACGCGGAGGACGTGGCGTCCGACGCCTGGCTGGAGATAGCCCGCGATCTCGGACGGTTCAAGGGCGACGGCGCCGGCTTCCGGGGCTGGACCGCGACGATCGCCCGGCACCGGGCCCTGGACCACCTGCGCCGGCAACGGGTACGGCCCCGGGCGGGCGGCACGGAACAGGACGTACTCGACCTGCCAGCCCCGTGCAGCACCCATGAGCAGGCCTTGGAGTGCCTCTCCACCGAGCGGGCCCTCGAACTGGTCCGCGCGCTGCCCCGGGACCAGGCCGAGGCCGTGCTCCTGTGGGTCGTCGTCGGCCTGGACGGTCCCGCCACCGCCCGCGTTCTGGGCAAGCGCCCGGGAGCGGTGCGCACGGCCGCCCACCGAGGCCTCAAACGCCTCGCCCGCCAACTGGGCGCCGGCCGCGAGGCGGAGGCGGGTGTGACGGATGGGGCTTCCCGCGCGCTGGGGGAGTCGACATGAACTACGACGCCGAAATGAACACCGACGTCGACGGTGTGCGTACGAAGGGGCATCAGGCCCCTACGCCGAACGAATCGAAACTGCCGGACAGGAACGGAAGCACACATGGCTGAACGGCTGAGCGGCGACGGAGTCCCGGGCCGTCGACGCGTGCCCCCCGGGGGCGCCGTGTCCGGCCTGTGGGACGCACAGGAACCCTCGCTGGAAACGTTGTTGGCCACCGTCATCCGCGCGGACCGCCTCGACCCCGAGGCCGAGCAGCGGGCCCTGGCCGCCTTCCGGGCCGCCGCCCACGGCGCGGGCACCCACCGGGCGCATACCCGGCGCCGGGACGACTGGCGGCGGCCCGAGGAGCGGCGCGTCCGGCGCCCGGTGCGGCTGACGTTCGGCGTGGTCTTCGCCAGCCTCACCCTGGGCGGTGTCGCGGTCGCGGCCATCGGTTCCTCCGGTTCGTCCACGGACGGTGCCGGTAGCGGCCGAGGGGCCGCACACCCGTCGGCGGTCGCCCCGGCTCGGCCGGGCGGTGCCGCCTCGTCCGCGTCCTCCGGCGGGCACGGACCGACGGACCGCCCCTCCCCCGCCCAGGACACCGAGGCCCACTGCCGCGCCTACAAGCAGGTCGAGAAGCGTGGCAAGGCCCTCGAAGCGCGGGCGTGGCAGCGGCTGGTCGCCGCCGCCGGCGGGGAGGACAAGGTCGCCGCCTACTGCTCCGATCAGCTGAAGCGTGCGACGGCCGTGCCGGGCGGGCCGGCCGGCACGGGCAAGCACGGCAAGGGTGCCGCGGAGGCCGGCAGCAGCACGGCGGGGAACACCGGCGCCTCGGGCAACGGCGCCTCCGGCAAGAGCACGCCCCGCACCGGCACGTCCGGTGACAACGGGACCGGGAACGGCGGGGAAAGCGGCGGAAGCGGTCGGACAGGCGGCGAGAAGGGCAGCGGGAAGGACAGAGGGAAGCATCCGTAGCCCTACGGGTTCAGTACGACCTTTCCGGCGACCGTGCCGGACTCGGCCAGCCGCAGGGCGTCCGCGACACGGGAGAGCGGCAGCCGGGCGGCGATCTCGGCGGTGACCTCCCCGCGCTGGAAGGCGGCGAAGACCTGGGTGAGATCGGCACGCAGCCGGGACCGGAACCGGTTCTTGGCCAGCGCCCGGCCGGCCCAGACGTTGAAGAAGAAGGCGCGGCGGCGATTGGGCAGGGCGTTCCACAGCCACACCCTGCCGAGGAGTTTCAGTACGGGCCACTGCTTGGAGCCCTCGGCGTCACGGGTGGAGGCACTGCCGTACGAGACGAGGGTGCCGCCGGGGGCGAGGAGGCGCCAGGAGTCGACGATGCCGCGGCCGCCGACGTGGTCGAATACGGCGTCCACCCCCTGCGGGGCGAGGGCGCGGATCCGTGCGGCGACGTCGTCGGTGCGGTAGTCGACGGGGGTGACCCCCCTCTTCCGCAGGGCCTCGTGGTGACGCGCGGACGCCGTGCCGATCACGTGCGCGCCCGCGGCATGGGCGAGCTGGACCAGGACCGAGCCGACGCCGCCGTTGGCGCCGTGCACCACGACGGTCTGCCCCGCGCGGACGCGGGCCTTGCGGTGCAGCATCTGCCAGGCGGTGATGCCGTTGACGACGAGGGTCTCCGCCTCCGCGGCACCGATCCCGTCGGGCACCGGCACCACGTCCGCCGCGTCGACGAGCACGTGGCTGGCCCAGCCGCCGACCTTGACCAGCGCGGCGACCCGAGTGCCGGCGAGGCCCGGCTCGACGCCCTCGCCGGTCGCCAGGACCGTACCTACGAGGTCGTAACCGGGGACGAACGGGAACGGCGGCTGGTCGTAGTAGCGACCGCGCCGCATCTGCTGCTCGGCGAAGGAGACGCCGGTCGCCTCCATGCGGATCACGACCTGGCCCGGGCCCGCGGCGGGGACGACTCCGTGCCGGATCTGCAGCCCTTCGGGTTCGACCTTGCCCGGCAGGACGACCTCGACGAGTTCTTCGGCGTGCATGACGACCTCCACTTGGCCCGGGGATAACTTGCTTTCGCGTTCGTTAGAAGTTGTAACTCGATGGGCATGCGAGTGTCAATAACTTCAGTGATACCTTCTAACCATGATGAGTCCGGATGCGAAGACCCCGCGCGAGCGCTACCGCGCCCAGGTACGTACGGAGATCAAGGACCGCGCGTGGGAGCAGATCGCCACGGCGGGCGCGTCCGCGCTCTCGCTCAATGCGATCGCCAAGGGGATGGGCATGAGCGGACCCGCGCTGTACCGGTACTTCGGCAGCCGGGACGAGCTGATCACCGAGCTCGTCAGGGACGCGTACCGAAGCCTCGCCGACACCTTCCGCGCGGCCTCACAGGCCGGGGCCGACCTGCGCGCCCTGGCGCACGCCCTGCGGGGATGGGCCCTGGAGGACCCCCAGCGTTACTTCCTCGCCTACGGCACACCCGTCCCCGGTTACCACGCGCCCGACGACATCACCGCGATCGCGTCCGAGATCATGGCGACCCTCCTGGACGCCTGCGCCACGCTGCCCTCGCACGGCCCGGCGACGCCGTTCGACGCGCACCTCGAAGGCCGCGCGGACTGGGCGGACAGCCATCCCGCCCCGCCCGCGGTGCTCCACCGGGCCCTGGCCTTCTGGACCCGGCTGCACGGCGTCCTGTCCCTGGAACTCGCCGGACACTTCACCGGGATGGGATTCGACCCCGCACAGCTCTTCGCCGCCGAACTGGACGACCTGGCCGGCCCGTCGGCGCATTGACCGCGCGGCCACCGGCACGCCGCCGCCCACCAGGGGCGATCAAAGCTCCCGGGGGCAGCAAAGGGGGTGTCACCCGCAGCCGGATGCAGTCACGGCCGAGCGGCCCCGGACGGCGGAAGCCGCCCGGACGCCAGCCGTGCCGGGCGCAGAACGCCTGCGCCCGCACCACGAGGGCCGGCGAGGTGATGCCCGTGAGGGCGGCCTCCTCGGCGTCGTCCTCACCCCACTACGGCAAGACGGCGCGCGGCTACAACGACCCTCTGTTCACCAGCCAGTGGGGTTTCGCGCCGGCCGCGAAGTACGACTCCGCAGGCCTGCTCGCCAAGGGCGCCACGATGGTCGTCAACGCCACCCGCCGGCCGGAGCGGATCCTGACCCCGCAGCAGAACGAACTGTTCGAGCGGCTCGTAAACAGCGGCCGGGACACCGGCGGCAGCGTGGTCATCGAGGCCGTCATGCTCGTACGGTTGCTTCCGAAACCGGCAAGTGGCCAAATCGAAGTTGATGAGCATTACGTCTCAGTGCCCCTGCTGATGCAGTACAGCGAGGGCCCCGGGTGGCGGGTGCTGAACTTCGTCAGCGAGCAGATACCCGTGCCGGGCTGGCCGCGGAGCGGAGGACGGGCCGGCGATCGTGACGTTGCAAGGAGGTCCGGGCGGCGGGATTCGCTGGCCGGACCTCTGCCGTTCAGGCCTTCGGCGGAATGGTGAATCCGCGCACGGGCTTCGGCTGCGGGTCACGCGAGTCCGGCTGCTGCGTGCGCTTCCACGCCTCCACCAGGTCCGCGTACCGCGGGTCGATCCACTCGGACATGCGGCCTCCCTTCACCCGGAGGTTAGCTCAGGCCGGGCTTCGGCTTCGGTGTGATGACGATCGTGCACTCCGGGGCGTGCTGGCACTTTGCCGCGACCGAGACGAGAGTCTCGTCGGACGGTGGCCCCCACAGTTCCGGGTCTGCGGTCCAGCCGAGTTCGGCGATCTTCTCGCGGGTCCGGTCGAGAATCGGGGGGTCATAGTGGGTCGGGTCGTAGCCCGGGTAGTGGTGGACGAACGCGCCGCCGAGTCGCTCGCACAGGTCGGCGTACATGGCGGTGTGCAGGATCAGGGCGTGCCAGCCCTCGTCCACGATCCGCGACGGCGCCAGCCCGACGCCCGGATTCGCCGAGCAGGCCGCCACGAACTTCAGGCCCTCCTCGACGATCCGGCCGGCCATCTCCTCCGGCATGTCGGGGTTGGCGTCCATGACGGTCTTGCGGCAGGAGGTGAAGCGCTCGTCGGTGATGAGCATCCGGGCGAGCGCCGGCGGCTTCGGGTCGGGTCCGGGCGGCGGCATGGGGCCGGGGCCGGGCAGGGGTACGCTCACGGGCGTCTCCTTCGCTGGTTGCGGATGGGATACGCGCCCGGGCCGGGGGGTTCTTCGCGGGATTCACCGGCCTGGGCGTTCCCGTCACTGGCGCGCGTCGTGGCACAGGCCGGTGACGGAGGCTGTGGTGTCGGTGGCGTCTTCCTGGCGCGACTGCATGAGCAACTCGTGACCGGCAGCAATCAGCCGAGCAACGTGCAGGGGCGTGCACAGCACTGCGGGGGAATCCATGGGCACTGCCCAGTACGAGTCGATGCCAGGATGGGAGCGGTCGGCGTCCAATCGCGGCACGCCTAGGTAGGCGCCGCGCCCGATGACGGCCACTTCGGACGCCTGCCAGTCCCTCACGGCATCGTGCCAAGTCCTGGGCACGCTCGTGGGTAGGAGGGCGTAGTACCGGTCCCGGTGCTGGTCGCAAATCACCGGACCGCCCTCCAGGACTTCTTTCAAGAAGCCATCGATGTCCGCCGGCTTCTTGCTCGCGGCCACGGCATGGACGAGAGCGCCGGGGAGCCGGGCAGCGGCGAACAGCGTGCCCACGGGCAGCAGGGTCACGCCGTGCTCCTGCCACTCCATCCGAGCGCGCTCACGCCCGAAGCTGGGAAGGGTGGACAGAAGCCAGTGCTCGGCTGCCAACCGGCGTTCAGCCCGCGTGTGGACGACGACGGGTTCGCGGCTCACCGGAGGGACTCCAAGCCTGAAGTCGGTTCCTTCTCCGCAGGGGCGGTCATGGCGGCATCACTCCTACTACGCTGAGTTGCCAGGTCGTCACCCATGAAGGTATTTAGGGGTGCTCGCCACCTGTAGTGACCCTGAGTACGGGTAAGGGGCCTGTCCAGTGCGGACAAGAGGGGCGCCATGAACCAGCAGCCGAAAGGAACCCCGACCGACGGTCAGGGATCGCCCGGGCGGGGCCGCGCGGGCATCATCTCCGGGTACGTCTTCCGGGTCATACGTGAACAGCTGGGCCATACCCAGGACAGCCTTGCCGAGGCGTTCCAGGTATCCGCGGACACCGTCGCCGGATGGGAAGCAGGGCGCCGGCCGTTGACCGCCGTACCGGTCGGGCAGATGCTCGTCCACCGCCATCGCCTCATGCAGATGGGCACCGCTCCGGCCTTGCTCGCAGCGCTTGAACGGGCGCTGGAAGCCGATGTACTGCTGGCCAGCGCCCTTGAAGGCGACGACTCCACTGACGACAGCCCCCTCGGCGCATGGGTCATACAGCGCGACCTCGTCGAGGTCCTGACGTGGCCGCTGCACGGCGTGACCCCTGGACCGCTGCGCGACTTGCCGACGCCCCCGCGGCCACGGCGCGGGCCTGTTCCCGCCGCGCCCGAGCTACCGGTCGCGGACCGCGCCCGCTTCTTCACTCAGATGCGGAAGACCGCCGAGCAGGCGCGCGGTGGCCGCGACTTCCTCCTGCGCCGTCAAGCCCTCTACCTGGCTGGCTTCGACACGAACGCGGACACGTCGGAATGGCTGGCGCACCAGCAGCGAACCGAGCGGCCTGACGACTGGCTGACGCGCTGGCTCAACTCCCGATCAGTGGCCGCTGTCGCCGCCCGCCAGGGCGACCGCGAGCGCATGACGCACTTCATCACCCGGACCCTTGACGACGACGACAAGGCCGAGGCCGCCAACCTCAACTACTGGGCGTACTGGATTGGGGAATCTCCGCACATCCAGCTCTCCGACGACTTCATTGCCGAACCCACACCTGGGCCCTGGCACGGTGACCGCCTGCTAGGCCATCTCGTCAAAGGTCTCACGCCCCGGCACGGATTCTTCGACCTCAACGTGCACACCCTTTGGACGCTGCTCGCTGTGCGGCCGAACCTGCTGCGGGCGTCGTCCGCGGCTGGTCAGGCTCTACGCGAACGGCTGCCGGTGATGTTGGATGATGCCCAGTTGTCGCCGCAGGCTCGGCGGGAGCTGGAGGGCATCCGGTACGCGATCCGCCTCGCTGAGGCGTGAAAGGGGACACCAGTGGGTGAGCAGGACCTGGCGGACGTGGCCCACTTCCTGTGGGAGGCGGGCACGCTGAAGTCGGCACGCAG
This sequence comes from Streptomyces sp. NPDC007205, assembly GCF_040634095.1. Classification (NCBI taxonomy): domain Bacteria; kingdom Bacillati; phylum Actinomycetota; class Actinomycetes; order Kitasatosporales; family Streptomycetaceae; genus Streptomyces; species Streptomyces sp. NPDC007205. The sequence continues at coordinate 415,960 of NZ_JBEYEW010000004.1, read as the reverse complement.
GACGGGCTGGTGGATGGCCGGCGTGCGGGACCCTGAGAGTGTCGCCGAGCATGCGTGGCGTACGTCGGTCATCGCCTCTGTCATCGCGACCCTTGAGGGCGCGGATGCTGCACGTGCCGCGCACATGGCGGTGTGGCACGACTCGCAGGAGACGCGCACGGGCGACGTGAACCACCTGGGGAAGAAGTACGCCGCTCCCGGCGATCCCGAGGCTGTGACCGCGGACCAGACGGCCGGGATGCCTGAGGTGCTACGCACCGCGGTGCGCGCCGTGGTCGCCGAGTACGAGGCGAAGGAGACCCCGGAGGCCATCTGTGCGCGGGACGCGGACAAGCTGGAGTGCATGCTGCAGGGCCTTGAGTACAAGGCGCAGGGGTACGCCTCGGCTCAACGGTGGATCGACAACAGCCGGGCCCGAATCGTCACGGAGTCCGGGCAGCGGCTGGCCGATGAGCTGCTGGCTCAGGAACCTCTCGACTGGCTGCGCGCGGTGATGGGCGAGAAGAGCTGACCCCGGGCGCACCGAAGCGGCCCCGCCCTCCCGTTGATGGCGAGCGGGGCCGCAGTCATAAGAGTTCGGCTCCGACGGTTCCTGAAACACCCTCCAGCGCTGCTTTTCCCGGTCGAGGCCGAGGGCCCGAAACTCGAAACCATGCAGGTCATCCCCGATATCGGGGGCGAAACCGGCTCAGCGTGCTGTCAGTCGTCGTCCTCGACGGCCGGGAGATCGGCGTAGCGCAGGCCCTTGGCACCCACGCAGCACTCCCGAATGGTCAGCTGCCGGGTGGAGATCCTGAAGGGCTTCAGGGCGGCGCTGAGCGCCGTTGAGGCGGCTGCCGCGCCCATCTCCGTCCACGGCTTGTAGAGCTCCGCCCGGTAGGCGGCGAGGGCCTTGATGAGCCGGTGCGAGTGGACGGCCTCGATGCCGTCGGGCCAGATCCCCGGATATGGTCGACGGCCGTCTCGACGTCCAGTTCCTCGACCAGCGCTCCGACGGACTGCCCGGACAGGGTGCCGGCCGCGGTGCGGAGCGCGACAGCGCGCTTGGTGATGTCCTCGGCCTCGGTCTGCTTGATGAACGCGGCCCGCGCGGTGAGGCCTTCACGGCCGCGGGCGAGGATGCCGGTTCCCTGCTCGTCGATGCTGATGTCCGTGGCGCGCAGGCCTCGGTCGTGGGCGCTGGTGCCGAGGACGTTGTTGTTAGCCCGCCACTCCATGACGGCCAGGCACAGCCGCAGTCCGCAAGCTAGTTCACCAGCGGAAAGCTAATGGAGCAGCACTGCGCTCGGTCAGCCCGCGGTCCGCACGTCCGCCGCGACAGGGGGTCTTACGGCCGTGACCACGGGAGCACCGCTCGTGGGACGCTCGGCGTCGGTCACGGTGGACAAGTCCGAGCCGAAGCTGTCCATGGTCTCCAGGGGAGGACCCCCGGGCCGGGGCGCGCTGCCGGACCACGCCTCCCCGGCCCCCGGCCAAGGCCTTCCCACCGGTCGTTCAGGCCTGGCGCGGATCCGGCCGGAGTACGGCGAACACCGCCTGGGCGGGGTCGGCCAGCCAGGCGATGCGGCCGACGCCGGGAACGTCCGCGGCCGGCATCAGCACCGTGCCGCCGTTGTCGCGCCCCACGGCGACGGTGGCGTCCGTGTCGGCCACGGCGAAGTACGGCACCCAGCGCGCGTCCTCCCGGCCGTCCCGCAGCGGGGCCACACCGCCGAAGGAACCCTCCTGCTGGTCGCCCTCGCCGATGCTGAGCACCTGGTACGTCATGCCCGGCGCCCGCATCTCCTGGGCGCGCCAGCCGAACAGCCCGCGGTAGAAGCCGATGGCCGCCTGCGGGTCGCCGACGTGCAGCTCCACCCACACCAGTGTGTCGTCCTCCGACGCCCGCTGCAGGCCCTGCCCGGACTGGAGCACGGCGAACTGCGCGCCCTGCGGATCGGTGAACTGGGCGAAGGCGGTGTCTCCCATGCTCATGGGTTCGGCGCGGACCGTACCGCCGGCCTCGGTCACGGCCCGTGCGGTGGCCTGCACGTCGTCGGTACGGAAGTACGTCATCCAGGCGGACGTCGCCCCCTGCTCGGTCAGCGGGCCGAGGGCGGCCACCGTGCCGCCGTTCTTCCGGAAGAAGCCGTAGCCGCCCGCTTCCGGGCCGGCGGAGGCGAACTCCCAGCCGAAGACGGCGCCGTAGAAAGCCGCGGCCGTCAGCGGGTCTGGGCTGCCGAGGTCGATCCAGATGGGCGAGCCGGTGCGGAACTCTGTGCCGAGCATGCGTGTCCTCCTGCCGGTCCGGTGTGCGGCCGCCTGCCGCGGAACTCCACGAATCTGCGCAGGAGAGCCACACGGGCTGCACACAGCCTTTCGAAAGGCTCGTTAGCGTGGCTGCTCGCCGCTCCCCCTGGACTCAGGAAGACCACAAATGGACTACTGCTCCTCGTGCCGCCGGCACCTCAACGGCGCCCTGGTCTGTCCCGGGTGCGGTGCCTACGCCCCGGACATAGCCCCGCCCGGGACCGACGGCTTCAGCATGAACGGTTTCGCCCTTGAGGGCTCTGCCGCCGAGGGCCCCGGCACGGACGCCGGCGGGAAGGAGCCATCGGCACCACTCGCCGGCCACGGCTGGTTCGACGCCGAGGCAGCCCCGACGGCGCGGCCCGCCGACACCACGTCCGCGCGGCCCGCCGACGTCCCGTTCGCGCGGTCCGCCGAAGTCCCGTTCGCCCCGGCCGCCGACACCACGTCCGCACCGCCCGCCGACGTCCCGTTCACTCCGCCCGCCGACACCACGTCCGCCCCGCCCGCCGACGTCACGGACGCGCCGCCCGCCCCGCGGGGACGCGCCGCGCGGCGGCGGCAGCGGGCCCGCTGGAAGAAGAGCCAGCGCCGGGCCGTGGTGGCGACCGCCGTCGCGCTGGTCGGCGGCGGCCTGACGCTCGCCTCCCTGGACCGCGGCTCCGGCGCCCGTGCCCAGGCGGCCACCGCGCCGGACCACCGCAGCATGGGCCTCACCGACGAGCCGTCGGCCGCGCCCAGCCACCCGGCGTCCACGCCCGCGCCGCCCGCCGCCGCCACGCACCACCGGCTCACGCCCGCCACCCCGACGGCACGGACGGCCGTCGTCCGCGTCCCCCGGCAGCAGACCCTCGCACCCGCGTCCCGCACGGCACTGTCCGCCGGCCTCCCGCACACCCCGGTGGCGGCCCCGCACCCGGCCGCACCGGCGACACCGGCCGCACCGCAGCCACGGACCACCGCACCGTCCTCCTCCGGCACGGGCACCGGCACCGGCAGTTCCGGTACGGCCACCCAGCCGACGTCCTCCACCGGCAGTGGCAGCGGCAGCGGCACCGCCACGTCCACGACCGCGTCGTCCCCGTCTTCCCCTTCCTCCCCGTCTTCCCCGACGTCGACCTCGTCCGGCAAGCTCTGCCTCGTCCTGGTCTGCCTCGGCTGATCGACTAGGCTGCGCGTCCGGCAACCGGGGGAGAGACACATGTTCGACACGATGTTCCGCAAGCACCTGGGCGCGGCCGGGCTGACCGCGCTCCTGCTGGCCGCGCTCACCGCCTGCGGCGGCGGCAGGGGAGACGACGCCCCCGACCCCGTCCACGGCCTCAAGGACACGGTCCGCCACATCCCCCGCAAGACCACCCGGGCCACCCGTCCGCACCTGGTCAAGCACTGCACGACCGGCACCCACCGCACCTGCCGCAAGGTCCAGGCCGGCACCGAGACCTACCGCAGGGAGCTGCGCCCGGAGCGCTGGTGCGTCCGCCTGGACGACGTCAACGGCAACCGCAAGCGCAACGACGTCTGGTACCGCGTCGACCGTGCCGACTACGACCGGGTCGTGGACGCCGGCGACCGGACCCGCGTGCAGTTCGTGCCCCTGCTCCCGGACAACGGCTGCTGACGGTACGGCCGTCCGGGAAGAGCCCTCGGCGGAGGGCGGCCCGGTACGAGTGAGTACGACAGCGGATGTGCCCCGCTCCGGCGCCCGGCCAGGATGCCGGTGTGAACCCTTCTCCCGAAGCATCCCCCGCCGAGGTGTCCCCCGTGCCCCCGCCCGACCCCGGCCCGGTCGTCGCGCTGCTCCTGGCGACCGCGCTCCTGCTGCTGCCCCTGCTCTACGGGTGGTACCGCCTCAGCCAGGACACGCTCGCCTGTCTCGGCCGGCCGGCCGGCTGCCGGGGGCAGGGTGCCCCCGTGATGTCGGCCGTGGACTGGGGGCTGTCGCTCGTCGGCGGGCCGGCCGCCGGTGCCGTGTTCCTCGGGACCGGCGGTGCGCTGCTCCGGCGCCGGGCCGCGATGTGGGCGGCGGCCGGTGCGCTCCTCGGCACGCTGGTGATGTGGGTCGTCGCGGTCCACGCGCTCGGCGAAGGCTTCCAGCACTCGCAGATCGACTTCTGAACGCGCCCCGTCTCTCACTTCCGGTAGCGGCGCGCGAGTCTCCGGTCCCGGCGGACCAGCAGCGCCGTGGTCAACGCGACGAACGCGAACGCGGTCGACAGTGGCGCGAGGAAGTACATCATCACCGCTCCTCGCCAGCGGCCCGGGCCCGGGTGATGGCGGTCTCCACGGCCGCCACCCGGTCGGCGAGCAGGCCCAGGGCCGCGACCGCGCGGGCGAGCGCAGCGAGATGGGGGTCCCCCGGGACGAAGTCCGGGGGAGGGCCGCTCCCCAGGTCCCCCAGGTCCCCGAGGCCGCGGGTCCGGGCATGGGCGCTCTTCACCTCGGCCCAGCGCGTCGCCCGGCCGGTGTCGAGCGCGCCGCGCAGCTCCGCCAGTTTCAGCAGGTTGGCCTCGGCGCCCGTGGTGAGGGTCTGGGCCTCGGCGGTGTAGTGGTCGTCGACGACGGCCTCGCGTTCTGCGTCGTTCATGACCGGCCGCAATCGCTGGGCGATCTTGTTCATGTCGCGGTAGGAGCCCTGGAGACGGAAGGGCGGTTCCGTGCGGGCCGCCTCCGACTGGGCGGCGGAGGCGATGTAGGCCCTGTTGACCTTCAGTACCGTCTCGCGGACCGCCAGTGCGTGACGCAACACCGCCAAGGTGCCGTCCAGTTCGGCCGCCGGCATCGGTGCGGTCAGCCGGTCGGCGCGGGCCGTGGGGTCGGCCGCGGCCAGCCGGACCAGCAGGTCCAGGTCGGCGCGGTCGCGGGCGGCGAGCGGGGCGAGCACCGGATTGGCGGTCAGGGCGTTCTCGACGAAGCTGAGCGCGAAGACGTCCTCCTTTCCGGTGAGGACGTCGCCGAGGTTCCAGACGTCCGCGCGGCTGGCGAGCATGTCGGGGATGCGGAAACGTGCCCCGGACTCCGTGTAGGGGTTTCCGGCCATGCAGACCGCGAAGCGCTTGCCCCGCAGGTCGTAGGTGCGCGGCTCGCCGTCCCACACGCCGTCCACGCGCCGGGTGGAGTCGCACAGCGGGATGAACTTCTGCAGCAGCTCCGGCGAGGTGTGCTGGATGTCGTCCAGGTACAGGAGGGTGTTGTTGCCCGCCGCCAGCGCGAAGTTGACCTTCTCGATCTCCCGGAGGGCGGTGGCGTTGGGGGCGTCGGCCGGGTCCAGCGAGGTGACGGTGTGGCCGAGCGCCGGACCGCTGACCTTGACCAGCATCAGACCGAGCCGGTCGGCGACGTATTCGATGAGGGTCGTCTTGCCGTAGCCGGGCGGGGAGACGAGCAGCAGCAGGCCGCCGGTGTCGGTGCGCTTCGACTCGCCGGTGGTGCCCAGCTGGCGGGCCAGGCTGTCGCCGATCAGGGGGAGGTACACCTCGTCCACCAGGCGGTTGCGGACGAACGCCGACAGGACCCGGGGACGGTGGTCGTCCAGGCGGAGACGGTCGCGTGCGGCGGTCACCAGGGCCGTGCGACGGCGCTGGTAGGCGCGGAAGGCGGGCACTTCCTCGGCCGTGAAGCGGGCCGTGCGGGCGAGGAACTCGTCGATGCGCAGATGCAGCCGGCCGCCGTGCACGCGCGGGTGTGTGCCCAGCAGACCTTCCGCCGTCGCGGTGAGCGGGGCGTCGCCGTCGTAGCGGGGCAGGCCGGGGCACAGCTCGGCGGTGACCGCCTCGGCCAGTTCGCCGGGTCCGGCCTCGGTGCCGGTGGCGGCGGCGTACGCGGCGAGCCAGGCGTGCACCACCTGGCGGCGTGCGGCGAGGCCGGTCAGGGCCTGCAGGTCACCGCCGTAACTCGCGTCGGCGTGGCGGAACTTCTCCAGCAGTGTGCGCGCCGCTTCGCCGAGGACGAAGCCCTCCGGGCCGCCGGTCAGCTCCTCGAAGAGGTACGTGGCGGCCGGACCGCCCGGCGCCTTGGCGTCCCAGGCCCCGATCGCCCCGGCCAGCTCCCGCTCCAGTTCCCCGACGGCCGGTACGGCACCGAAGGCGTCCCGGGCACGGGCCAGCGACACCGCCCGCCGGGCCCACGCGGTACGGGCCTCCTCGGTGGTGCCGTGCGCCCAGAACAGCTGGGCGGCGGCGCGGGCGGCGGGCTCGTGACGCAGGGTGCCGGCACCCTCGTACAAGGGCAGCAGGGCGGTGAGGACGACCGTCGCGTCGTGGTCGTGGACGCCGCGCTCATAGCCCTCGTCGTACGACTCCTGCGCCGCCCGGCGGACCAGGCCGGGCAGGTCGTCGGCGGCGGCGAGGGCGGCCGGGCCGTGCTCGGCGAGCAGTCGGGCGGCGAGGTGCTCGGCGCGGTAGACCTCGGGCGACTCGGACGGCAGGTGGCGGTCCCAGTAGGGGCGGTAGGCGGCGAAGTCGGGGTCGGTGACGGGGGCGCGGTAGTCGGTCCCGGTGACCGCGAAGGCGAGGCCGTCGCCGTGCGGGACGAGGGTGAGGTCGAGCGGCTGGGTGTTGACGGCGAAGCGGTGGCCGCCGAGCAGCAGGGTGCGGCCGTCCTCGGCGTACAGGTCGGTGCGGTCGCGCAGGGCGCGGGCGGCCTCCTGACGGGCCGACTTCAGCCGGCCGTCGAGCTCCTCGGCGCGCACGCTGTCGCCGAGGGCGCGCAGTTCGTCGGCGGTGCGGCGGACCTTGGCGACCAGCGGGTCGGAGGCGAAGTAGGTGGTGACCGCGTCGGTGTCGGCGAGGGTCGCCGCGCGCCGCCCGACGGTGTCCAGGATCCGTCCGGCGGAGACGGCGAGCTGTTCGGCGCGGCGGGCACGGGCGTCGGCGAGGGACTGCTTGCGGGCGGCGAACGCCTCGTAGATCTCCGTGCGCCGGCCGGCGAGTTCGGCGAGGAAGTCGTCGAACTCGGCGAACCGGCCGTCCAGGTCCTCCACCCGGGCGAGGACGGCCGCGAGCTGGTCGTCGCACTCCCCGGGGGTGCCGGACGCGGCGAGCGCGGCGGTGACGGCCTGGGCGAGCAGCGCGGTCTCGGCGGCGAACTCGGCCCGTCCCTCCCGGTCCTGGAGGGCGCGGCGGCGGCCGTCGAGGGTGGCACGGGCCCGGTTGACGCCGCCCAGCACCTCGGCGATCCGCTCCAGGACGGCCGTACGGACGGTGGCGTCGGCGATGTCGAGGCCGGTGACGACCTCGGTGACCGTGCGCAGCCCGGCGGCCAGTTCGTCGAGCCGGCCGGCGACGGTCCGGGCCGCGGCGACCGTCTCGGTCCCGGCGGCCTCGGCGACGAGCCGCTCGACCTGCGCCTGCTGCCCGGCGAAGGCGTCCTCGCGCGCCAGGTACGCCACCGCGCGCCGCCCGAACCCGGCGAGGTCCTCCTCGGCGGCGGCCACCAGCTCCTCCAGCCGGGCGGCATCGACGTACCGCAGCTCGCGCAGGGTGAGCAGATGCCCCTGCGCCTGCCGGAGTTCGGTCAGTCCGCGCACCCAGGCGGCGGCCTCGCGCGGGGCCTCGCCGCGCAGCCGGCGCACCACGGCGGCGATCCGCTCACCGGCTTCGTCGAGGGCACCGGTGGCCTGCCGGGTCAGCTCGCGTACGGTCTCGAACTCGCCCAGCACCTGTTCGGCGGTGACCCTGAGCTCACCCAACGGCTCAGCGAGTTCCCCGAGTTCGGGCTCGGTGAGCCAGTGATGGGCGTCGGCGGCGCGTACGCAGGCGGCGGTGAGCGCCCGGTACCCCTCGCTCGTCCCGATGCCGTCGGTGACCAGCCGGGCCACGGACAGACAGTCGGCGAGCCCGCGCACGAGGTCCGCGTTGCCGACCCGGGCGAGCGCGCCGCTGCCGGTGCGCAGGGCGGCGGCGTGGGTGTCGGAGACGTACGGCGAAGTCCACCACTGGACGGGGTGGGTGTGCGCGGGCTCGTCGCCGTCGGCGCGCAGCACGGCGAGCGCACCGTCCTCGAACAGCGCCCAGCCCCGGCACGGCAGCGGGTTCGCGACCTCCTTGCGCAGGGTGTTGTACGACAGCAGCAGCGTGCGGCCCTCGGCGCGGGACCGGAACACATACAGCACGTCCTCGCCGTTCGGCGCGCGCACCTCCCGCTCGAACTCCAGGCCGCGCGCGTCGAGTTCGTACGTCCTGTGGGCGCCGCCCGCCAGGCAGTACCCGCCGGGGAAAACGATCCCCTGCTCCTCCGGCAGCCGCCGGCACGCCTGTCCGATCCCGTCGAGCCGGACGACGGTCCGGGAGAGCGTGTCGAACACCAGGTACCGGTCGGTGTCCTCCTTGTACGGCCGCACCCGCAGCAGTACCAGTGCGCCTACGCGCGCGTGCCCGACGGCGGCGTCCGCGAGCGACTGCAGCGGCTCCTGGACGGGCTCCGTGTGCAGCTCCTCGCCGTCCGGGGTGCGGACGGCGAGGGCGCCGCCGACGGTCGACACACCGAGCCCGCCGGGGACGGCGACATGGGGCTCGCGCCCCAGCACGTGGTCTTCGCGGGTGGTCTCCGTCCAGGTCACGTCCTGGGCGGGCGGGAAGACGTCGTCGCGGTCGCCGCGCGCGTCCAGGAACTGCGCCGCCCGGCCGTCCTCGGCGAGGGACCAGCGCAGCACGCGGACGTCCTCGGCCTTCTCACCGGTGCGGAACACCGCCAGCAGCCGGCCGTCGACCCGGCGCAGCCGCAGCAGGCGGGCCTGCCGGTAGTAGCGGTGCAGGGCGGTGAACTCGCGGACGAACGCCGGGTCGTCGAGCAGCCCGGGCACGGCGTCCGCGGGCAGCCGCTCGCCGTCCCGGCCGTACAGCCCGAGTACGTCGGTTCCGCCGGTTCCGCCGGTTCCGCCGAAGAGCAGGTGGTCACCTACGGCCACGATGTCGCTCGGGACGAACGGGTGGCCGGTGCGGAGCCTGGCGGTGGCCGTGAGGTCCAGCCGGGCCGAGCCGAACTCCTCGGTCCGGCGGGCGTTGAGAGCGGCGGCCCTGCGGGCGAGCTCGGTTGCCTGCGCGGCGAGCCGGTCGCGGAGGACCTCGTAGGTACCGGCGTCCACATCGGCCTGCGGCACGGGTGCCTGCGGCGCCTGAGCGGTGGCCATGGCGTGTGCTTCCCTTCGTGGGCTGTGCGGCTACGAGCTCGGGGCTGCGGGCCGTCGGCCGGGGGCGGGTGCGTCGTGGTCGGTCGCGCCCCCGCGGCGGAGCCGCATGTCAGACACAGCCCCGCGCCCCTTCGGGGGCGCTCGGCCTGCGGGCGCGCCCGCCCCCGCCCGGCCTCAGCTCAGCGCACCGCTTCCGTTCAGCGCGGTCACCGGCGTGTCCTCGAGACCCAGCTCGCTCGCGCGGTCGAGGAGTTTCTGGAGCTGGCCCGCCTGCGGCCCGCCGCCCTTGATCTGCTTCATCAGCAGCGTCGACACCGTCAGGTTCCGCACGTCCGCCGAGCCGAGCGAGCCGAGGATCCTGCCCAGGTCGTCCGTGAAGCTGCCCGAGCCGTCCAGCCAGGGCCCCGCCAGGGCCTGCGCGGTGCGGGAGTTGTCGACGAATCCGTCCACCCCCTTGCCGAGGGAGACGGCGGAGACCAGCCGGTCGAAGAAGACCGACTCCCCGCCGACGATGTCGATGTCGGCGTTCTCCAGCCCGGTCGCCAGCACCGTCGCCTGCGCCTCGGCCACCTGCCGCTGTGTCTCCAGCCCGGCGAGCCGGATCTCCTTCTCCGCCTGCAGCCGCAGCCGGTACTCCTCGTGCCCGCGCGAGGCCTCGTCCAGCGCGGCCATCGCGGCGGCCTTCTCGGTCAGACCGGCGGCCTCGGCCTTCAGTTTCTCGCCGATGGCGGTGGCCTCCGCGAGCGCCTTCGCCTTGGCGCCCTCCGCGTCGGCCAGGCCCTTGGCCCGGGATCCCTCCGCCTCCGCCTTCAGCCGCGCCTCGGTGGCCTCCGCCGCCGCCCGCGCGCCCTCGGCCTCCGCCAGCCCCTTCGCCCGCGCACCCTCGGCCTCCGCCAGCGCCTTGGCCTGCGTGCCCTCGGCCTCGGCCCGCAGCCGTGCCTCGGTGGCCTCGGCCTCCGCACGTCCGGCCTTGAGGGTGACCTCGGCCTCCTTGTCGCGGACCTGCACGGCGGCCAGCCCCTCGGCGGCGGCCTCGGCCTGGACGCCCTCGGCGAGCCGCAGCTTGGCCCGCGCGTTCAGGTCGGCGGTCTTCAACCGCGCCTCGGCCAGCGTGAGTTCCTCGGCGGCCCGGTGCGTGGCCGCCTGCTCCGCGGCCTCGGCGGCCTTGATGTCCTTGACCAGCTTCTCCTGCGCCTCCGCCTCGGCGGCGATGACGAGGGCCTGCCGCTCCCGCTCGGCCTCCTCGACCACGCGGAGCTTCTTGATGGACTCCTCCTGCTCGGCGACCGTACGGTCCACCGCGACCCGCTCCCGGACGACCTCGGCGATGTCCCGCTTCTCCGCCTCGACCTCCTTCTCGGCTGCGATCTTCGTCAGCTGCGTCTCCCTCTCCCGCGCGATGACTTCGAGCAGCCGGTCCTTCTCGATGCGCTCGTTCTCGACGGCGATGACCCGCTCGCGGTTCTTCGCGGCGACGGCGATCTCGCGGGCCTGGTTCTCCCGCTGGACCCCCAACTGCTCCTCGGTGCGCAGGAACGCGCCCTGTGCGCGCAGCCGCTCCTCCTCCACCACACGGGCGGTCTCGGCCTCCTCACGCGCCCGGGAGGTCTCGATCTCCCGCTTCTGCTTGATCTCGGCGTCCGCCTGCCGGCGCTCCAGTTCGAGGATGGTCTCGCGGGCGTCGACGTTCTGCCGGGTGATCTCCTTCTGCTCGGTGCGCTGTGCCTCGTTGGTGCGCACATGCTCGATCGCCGTCAGTTCGGTGATCTTGCGGATGCCCTGGGCGTCGAGGACGTTGGCCGGGTCCAGCTGGGTGAGCGGGGTCTGCTCCAGGTAGTCGATCGCCGCGTCCTCGAGGTGGTAGCCGTTGAGGTCGATGCCGATCAACTCGATGATGTGGTACCGGAGTTCCTCGCGCTTGGTGTACAGGTCGGTGAAGTCCATCTGCTTGCCGACGGTCTTCAGCGCCTCGGAGAACTTCGCGTGGAACAGCTCCTGCAGCGTGTCCTGGTGGCTGGCGCGCTCGGTGCCCACGGTCTGGGCGACCTTGATGACGTCCGGGACGGTCTTGTTGACCTTCACGAAGAACAGGATCCGGATGTCGGCGCGGATGTTGTCGCGGCAGATCAGCCCGTCCCGGCCGGAGCGGCTGATCTCGATCGTCTTCACCGAGATGTCCATCACCTCGGCCTTGTGCAGGATCGGCAGCACGACCTGCCCGGTGAACGACACGTCGACCCGCCGCGTCTTCGAGACGATCAGGGCCTGGCTCTGGTCCACCTTGCGGTACAGCCGGGAGAACGCGAGCACCGCGAGCACCACGGCGAAGAGACAGACGGCGACGAGCACGCCGAGCGCTTCCATGACACACGTCCTTGCGTCAGACGACGGGATACGGAGCTCCCCCGGGGCCGCGGTGCCGGTCATCCGCGCACACATGCGCCGGTGCCCGGCACCGCAACCCTCCGTAGTGCTCCCCGCAGGAGATGGTGCGGCAGGGCAAACGCCCGCGCATTGCCGGTTTCCGGCAGTGTTCACTAGTGTCTGCATGCCGGACAGGCGCCAAGAAACCGTCACCGGCGCGTCAGGAACACGGGGGGCGGGGCAGGCGTGGGGGACCAGCACGAGACAAGCGGCATACCGGACCGCTATCTGGACGGTTTCTCCCGGACGCTGGCCGAGGTCGCGGTCACCGGCCGGCGGCTGACCAGGGAGGAGCTGAAGGTCCGGCGGACCCTGGGGGAGCAGGCCGCCGACGCCGGGCACGGACTGCGCGCGCTGGTCGTCGCCCACCTGGCCGCCACCCGCGCCGTCTGGCCGGCCGCGTCCGAGAGCGGTCTGGCCACCCTGGCCGCCGTGGAGCAGGCGGTCGACGCGTTCGCCGAGGGCTACGAACGCGCCCAGCGGCTCGCCGTGCGCCGCGAGGAGGCCGCGCGCCGGGAGTTCATCGACGACCTGCTCTACGGCCGCAGCGACCTGGGCCGCCTCGCCGAGCGCGCCGAGCGGTTCGGTCTGCGCCTGTCCCGGGCCCACGCGGTGGCCGTCGCCGAGGGCCCGTCCGCGTACGCCGAGGGCGGTCCGGTGGCCCGCCGCGTCGAGGCCGCCGTACTCGCCCGCTTCGACTCCCGCAGCATCCTGCTCACCACCAAGAACGGCCGGCTGCTGTGCATCGCGCCCGGAGAGGAGGACGAGATCCTCGTCCACTTCGCCAAGCAGGTGTACGCGGCGACGGGCGCCGCCGGCGCAGCACCGCGGATCGCCATCGGCCGCCCGCAGCACGGCACCGGCGGGGTGGTGCAGTCGTACGAAGAGGCCCTCGCCGCACTGGAGATGGCGGCCCGTCTGGACCTTGCCGGGCCGGTGCTGCGCGCCGCCGATCTGCTCGTCTATCCGGTGCTTGCGCGGGACCGGCAGGCCCTGGTCGACCTGGTGGAGCACACCCTCGGCCCGCTGACCACGGCCCGCGGCGGAGCCGTTCCCCTCCTGGACACGCTCAGCGCCTACTTCGACGCCGGCTGCGTGGCCGCCGAGGCCGCCCGCCGTCTCTCTCTCAGCGTCCGCGCGCTCACCTACCGCCTGGAGCGCATCCACCAACTCACCACCGCCGACCCGACCGACCCGTCCCACCGCTACATGCTCCAGACAGCGGTCATCGGCGCCCGCCTCCTGGACTGGCCGAACCGGCCCCTGTGATACGGCCGCCGGAACCCAAGCTCCTGGAAAGTACTTGCATTAATGGAAAGTACTATCCATGCTTACGGGTATGAACGAGAGGCGGCCGACCACCGCCTCTCGCCGACCCACCGTCGAAGGGACGCACATGGACACCACGGGGGACCCGCTGGACGCCCGGCAGGCACAGGACGCGCTCGCCGCCGCCTGCGCCGCGCGGACGGCGGCGCGCAGGGCCAGCGAGCGCGACCGGCCCCGCGGTTACGCCATCGGCCAGGGCCTGGCCTTCGCGGCCGGCTTCACCGCACTGGGCGTGGCCGACCGCGAGCCGCAGTGGGGGGTCTGGCTGGTGATCGCCGCCGCCGTGAGCCTGACCGGTTTCTTCGTGCTGATGTGGCAGGGCGCCCACCACAGCGGGGTGACACGCTGGTTCAGCCGGGACTGCGGGCCCGGCCGCCCGGCCTGGTATGCCTGGGTGGTGCCCTTCATCCCCGCGGCCGTCGGCGTGCTGGCCGCCATCCCCTACGGCTGGGCCGGCTGGTCCGTCGGCTTCGGCCTGGCGTCCGGCGCGGAGTACGTCCTGCGTGCGACCCGGCACCAGGCCCGCACCGCATGACCGGCCCCACCGGCGGCGCGCCCCCCGTGCTGGACCGCGAACTGCACCACCCGACCCGGCTGGCCCTCGCCGCTTACCTCTCGGCGTGCGGCGAGGCGGAGTTCGCCGTGCTGCGGGACTACTGCCGGGTCTCCGACTCCACACTGAGCAAGACCCTCTCCGCGCTGGAGAAGACGGGCTATGTCAGCATCCGCAAGGGGCACCTCGGCAAGCGCCCGCGCACCTGGGCCGCGCTCACGCTCACCGGCCGCAGAGCGCTTACCCGCCATCTGGCGGCCCTGGAGGACATCGCGGCGACGGCCCGCCGGGCGGCCACCGATGCCGACAGCGAGGCGGACAGCGGCTGCGGCTGAGCCCCGGTCACTCCTCGTCGGTCTCCAGCACCGGGCGGGTGCGCCCCGGTTCGGGCAGCTCGGCCAGCTCCGCCCGGACCAGCAGGACATCGCCGATGAACAGGTCGTACACCAGGATGCCGATGACACCGCCGATCAGCGGGCCGATGATCGGGATCCACCAGTAGGCGCTGAACGAGCCGGACACACTCCCCGGGAACGCCAGACTGTTCCAGCCCGCCGCATAGGTGAACAGGCGCGGCCCGAAGTCACGGGCCGGGTTGATGGCGTAGCCCGCGTTGGCGCCGTAGGACATGCCGATGGCGGCCACGGCGAAGCCCACGACCAGCGGTCCGAGGTTCGCCTTCACGGCCTGGTTGCGCAGGTCGATGACGGCGGCGATCAGCATGAGCAGGAAGGCCGTACCGACGATCTGGTCGGCCAGCGGTCCCCAGTAGCCGCCGTGGAAGTACGGGGCCGGGAACGTGGCGAAGATGGAGAAGGTCGCGTTCGTGTGCCCGTTCACCTTCGGTGCCGGCGACAGGTGGTCGTAGGCGCTGATCGCGTTGTGGTAGACGAGGTAGACGAGCGCCGCGCCGGTGAGCGCGCCGACGACCTGCGAGAACCAGTACGGCAGGACCTTGGCCCAGGAGAATCCGCGGCGCACCGCCATGGCCAGCGTCACTGCCGGGTTCAGGTGGGCACCGCTCACGCCGCCGCCGACGTAGACGCCGAAGACGACGGCGAAGGCCCAGCCCCAGGTGATCAGCAGCCAGTCTCCGGACGCCAGGAAGATCGTCGTGGGGGTGGCGGCACGGCCCGAACCGGGCAGTGCGGCGACCGCCATCGCGACCACACCGCAGCCGAAGGAGATGAGCACGAAGGTCCCGAGGAACTCGGCGAGACACTCACCCAGCAGCCCTCCTCGGGCTCTGAGCCGGGACGGCTTGATGAGCGCAGGGATTTCGACAGCCATGGCGGCCCCCTTGCAGAGAGCAATACGGCCAACATCACCATATTGGCCTACAAACCCCAACCCCGCAGGTTGACGGTGCCCCGTCAGCTGTCGAGTCAGCCGTCGAGGTCGTCGGCGAAGCGCCGGAACCCGTGCCGGTCCCGGTGCATGCCCCACAGCGTCTCCGCGAGCACAGCCGGATCCTTGCGCGCGTGCCCCGGGACGATCGCCCCCGGGATCACCAGCTGCGCGACGTGAATCCCCTCCCCCGCGAGCCGTTCGTGCAGCAGATGGCCGTACGCGGTCTCCGCGGCGAACGCGATGGACGTCCCGGCCCGCTCGGTGTGCGGTACGACGGCACTCCCGCCGTTGACGAAGAGGATCGTCCCGCGCCCCAGCCGGCGCATCCCCGGCAGCACCTGCTGCACGGCCGCGACGGGCCCGTACACGGAGAACTCGACGGGCCCGACGAGATCGCGCGGCCCGGTCTCCAGCACGGGCCGCATGAAGTCCCGGTGCGGCACCGGGCTGTACTGCAGCACCTCGACGGTCCCCACCTCGCCCGCCGCCCGCTCCAGCGCCCCGGCCAGCTCGTCCGGCTTGCGCACGTCGGCGACGAACCCGCGGGCGCCGACCCCGCTCCCGCCGAGCTCCCGCACCAGCACGTCGAGCCGCTCCCGGTCCCGGGCGAAGAGAGCGACGTCGAACCCCTCCCGCCCGAACCGCCGCGCGACAGCGGCCCCGAGCCCGGGTCCGGCCCCCACGATGGCGATGCTGCTCATGCCCCCATCCGTACCGCACACTCCGGGGTCGCTGCCAACGGACCGGGACGTACGGCGTTGCCGGGACGGATGCCGGCGTACCCGGGGCCGGTGTCCGTTGCGCCGTCCGTGTGCATCCGTCACGCGATCGGCCGCGCCTCGGCCACTCAGGCCGCCCCGCGCGCCGCCGCGCAGCAAGGATGGCGAGTAGCCGAGGTGATGGCGTGCGCGGTCCGCGAGCATCAGGAGACAGACGACCAGTGAGCATCCTCAACGAACCCCATGGTGCCGCCGAGGAGGCGTACGAGAGCGAGGTGCCGGTCAGGGGCAGGCGGCCCGGCAGTGTCGTGGTGAAGTGGCTGACGACCACCGACCACAAGACGATCGGCACGCTCTACCTGTCGACGTCCTTCGCGTTCTTCCTGGCCGGCGGTGTGATGGCGCTGGTCATGCGCGCCGAGCTGGCCCGGCCGGGCCTGCAGATCATCTCGAAGGACCAGTTCAACCAGCTGTTCACGATGCACGGCACCGTCATGCTGCTGATGTTCGCCACCCCGCTGTTCGCCGGCTTCACGAACTGGATCATGCCGCTGCAGATCGGCGCCCCCGATGTGGCGTTCCCGCGGCTGAACATGCTCGCCTACTGGCTGTACCTGTTCGGCTCGCTCATCGCGATGGGCGGCTTCCTCACCCCGGACGGCGCGGCCTCCTTCGGCTGGTTCGCCTACACCCCGCTGACCGACGCGGTCCACTCACCGGGGTTCGGCCCGGACCTGTGGATCATGGGCCTGGCCTTCTCCGGCTTCGGCACCATCCTCGGCTCGGTCAACTTCGTCACCACGATCATCTGCATGCGCGCCCCCGGTCTGACCATGTTCCGGATGCCGATCTTCGTGTGGAACGTGCTGCTGACCGCCGTCCTGGCCATCATGGTGTTCCCGGTGCTGGCCGCCGCGCTGTTCGCCCTCGAGGCGGACCGTAAATTCGGTGCTCATGTCTTCGACCCGGCCAACGGCGGCGCCCTGCTGTGGCAGCACCTCTTCTGGTTCTTCGGCCATCCCGAGGTGTACATCATCGCCCTGCCGTTCTTCGGCATCGTCACCGAGGTCATCCCGGTCTTCGCCCGCAAGCCGATCTTCGGTTACATGGGACTCGTCGCGGCGACCATCGCGATCGCGGGCCTGTCGGTGACGGTGTGGGCACACCACATGTACGTCACGGGGGGCGTCCTGCTCCCCTTCTTCTCCTTCATGACCTTCCTGATCGCCGTGCCGACCGGGGTGAAGTTCTTCAACTGGATCGGCACCATGTGGAAGGGCTCGGTGTCCTTCGAGACGCCGATGCTCTGGGCCGCGGGCTTCCTGGTGACCTTTCTCTTCGGTGGTCTGACCGGCGTCATCCTGGCGTCGCCGCCGATGGACTTCCACGTCTCCGACTCGTACTTCGTGGTGGCCCACTTCCACTACGTGGTCTTCGGTACGGTCGTCTTCGCCATGTTCGCCGGATTCCACTTCTGGTGGCCCAAGTTCACCGGCAAGATGCTCGACGAGCGGCTCGGCAAGATGTGCTTCTGGATGCTGTTCGTCGGCTTCCACGGCACCTTCCTGGTCCAGCACTGGCTGGGCGCCGAGGGCATGCCGCGCCGCTACGCCGACTACCTGGCGGCCGACGGCTTCACCGCCCTGAACACGATCTCGACGATCAGCTCGTTCCTGCTCGGCCTGTCGATGCTGCCGTTCCTCTACAACGTCTGGAAGACGGCCAGGTACGGCACCCCGGTCGGCGTGGACGACCCGTGGGGCTTCGGCCGTTCCCTGGAGTGGGCGACCTCCTGCCCGCCCCCGCGGCACAACTTCGTCACCCTGCCGCGGGTCCGCAGCGAATCCCCGGCGTTCGACCTGCACCACCCCGACATCGCGATGAGCGAACACGAGATCCAGGTCCCGGCGAGAACCGACCGGGGCCAGGTGTGAACGGTCCGCCGCGGCAGGGCTCCGACGGCGCCCTCGCCAACGAGGTGGAGGGCTACCTGCTCTGGCAGGCCCGGATCGCCGAGGCGCAGCAGCGCGCACGCGAGTTCACCGGACCCCTGGAATGGCTGACGACCGGCCAGCGCGAGGAGGTCGAGCGCCGCTACGTCGCCGACAGCCTGCACCGCGCCCGCGCGGACCTGGAACGCATCGCGTCCCGCTGCGCATCGCTGCGCACCGAGTACGAAGCCCGCTACCAGGAACTGCGGCGCCGCTGCGTGGGCGTGACGCTGGCGGTGTGCGCGGGCTGCACGGCGCTGGTGGCACTGTTGCTGGTGCTGTGACGCGGACGCCCCGGCCCCGGCCGTCGGCGGCACCCACTGGGCCGGGTCCTGGTCGGCCTCGCCGGGTTCGAGGCCGCTGACACGGCGACGAACGAGGCCGGGGCGTCCAGGTCAGGCCATCCGCCTCACGCCATCCAGAAGAACACCGCCGTCATCCGTTTCTCCTCCAGCGTCGTGCCGTGGTAACCGGTCGCGCTGTGGACCAGGTTGGCGTTGTAGAGGAGCAGGCGGTTGTACTTGTGCGGGACGCGTACGTCTTCCTCGAAGTGGTCACCCGGCACGAAACGGGTGCCCAGCGCCTCGACGAGGTTGTTGTGCGGGGCCTGGACGATGTTGCCGCCGAGCCGGCCGCCGGGCAGGGACTGGCGGTAGAAGGCGGTGCCGCAGTCCTTGGGGACGCCGGGATTCAGGTACAGCACGGCGGCGTACCGGCACAGCGCACGCGAATCCGTGTGCGGGCGGGGCTCGCTCTCGCCCTCGCCGACCACCTGGACACAGTTGTGGTTCAGCGTGCCGCCGCCGGGCGCCTGCTGCACCCAGAGGTCCTTCGCCCCGGTGGCCTTCTTCACCAGGCCTTCGACGACGGCGAGTTCGGACGGCTCCAGGCCGGGCATGGCGCGCAGGCCGGGCCAGGTCTCGGAGGTGTACGGGTAACCCTTGACCCAGTCGTCCTTGGCAAGGCACCGCTCCCGTACGGCGTCGACCTCGGGCAGGGCGTCGTCCAGGACCCAGTAGTCGCGGCCCTTGGTGGGCTTGCGGTAGGGGAGGACGGGAAGGGCCGCGGGCATGCGGGGCGGGGGCTGTGGGGGCATGCGGCGAATCTAGGCCTGTTTTTCGGCTGTTTTCTCCCGGCGACCGGTCAACCTTTGACCAACCGTTTGTCATGCGCACCAACGCATGGCAATCGGCACCCCGGCCTCGGTGTCCGGGAGTTTTTACCTGATCCACAGAGACGAACCGGCCTCCCGTCCGTACTGCTGTGCGTCCGAACCGCCCCGCGCCGTCATCGTGGGCGGATCCACGACCGGGCAGGAGGCACGGTGCGCTTTTCGCGGAACGCGACGGGAACCCTCTTCGTGGGCGGTGCGATGGCCATGACCCTTGTGGCCCTGGCCTACCCGAGCATGCTCGGTCTGAACACGGTCACCACCGCCCAGGACCGCGTCATCGCCAACACCCAGTGGGGACCGCTCACCGAGCAGGACCGGGACTTCGTGGTGAAGGTGCGGGCCGCCGGTCTGTGGGAGTACCCGGTGGGGCAGATGGGGCTGCAGAAGGGCGCCTCGAAGGGTGTGATCACGGCCAGCCAGCACCTGGTCGACGGGCACGCGGCGCTGGACACCACCTGTCGCAAGATCGCGCCGATGCTGAACATCGCGCTGCCCAACCTGCCGAGTCCCCAGCAGCAGGGCTTCGTCAGCCAGCTGAAGGCGGACAGCGGGAAGAAGTTCGACAGCGACTTCGCCAACATCCTGCGGATGACGCACGGCGCGATCTTCAACACCATCTCGAAGATCCGTTCCACCACCAAGAACTCGCTGGTGCGGGCCCTCGCCGACCAGGCCAACAACACGGTTCTGGACCACATGACGGTGATGGAGAAGACGGGCCTGGTCGACTTCGACCAGACCCTGTTCCAGCAGACGACCCCGCCCAAGCTGCCCAGCTCCGACCTGACCCCGCCACCCCCGGCCGCCGGCCAGCCGGAGGTGGTCCTCACCCCGCCCCCGAACCCCACGTCCACGCCTGTCGACATCAACGGCATCACCGGCTCTGCTCCGAGCCCGAGCCCGACCGTGGGTTAGGCCAGCCAGACGGTCGTGTCCGGCGGGAGGACCGCGCTCCCGTCGAGCGGCGTACTGGCCAGCAGCACCTCCCCCGGCGGCAGCGGCACCGGCTCGGCGGTGAGGTTGGTGACGCAGCGCCAGGTCTCCGAGCGGGTGAAGTCCAGGACTCCCGCGGGCGCGTCCGGGGTCCAGGCCAGCGTCTCGCCCTCCAGCAGCTTGCGGCGCAGCCGCAGGGCGGTGCGGTACAGCTCCAGGGTCGAACCCTCCGCCCCCGTCTGCGCCTCGACGGCGTACGACGCGAAGGACGCCGGCTGCGGCAGCCAGGCCGCGCCGCGCCCGAAGCCGTACGACGGTCCGCTCCTCGTCCACGGCAGCGGTACCCGGCAGCCGTCGCGGCCCTTGCGGACATGGCCCGTCTGCTCCCAGATCGGGTCCTGGAGGACCGACGTGGGCAGATCGGCCACCTCCGGCAGGCCGAGTTCCTCGCCCTGGTAGAGGTACGACGATCCGGGCAGCGCGAGCATGAGAAGGGTCGCGGCGCGGGCCCGGCGCAGCCCCGCCCCGGTGTCGATCGCGGGCGCGGTGCCGCCGGACAGCAGCCAGGCCGCCGGGTCGGTGCCGGGCGGCAGCATCAGCCGGGAGGCGTGCCGTACGACGTCGTGGTTGGACAGCACCCAGGTGGCGGAGGCGCCGGCGGCCCGGGCGGTGGCGAGGGAGCCGGCGATGACCTGCCGGAGCTCCTCCGCGTCCCAACCGGTCTCCAGGTACTCGAAGTTGAAGGCCTGGTCGAGTTCGTCGGGGCGGGCGTACAAGGCGCGGCGGGCGCCCGGGACCCAGGCCTCGGCTACGGCGGTGCGCGGCGGGCCGTAGGCGTCGAGGATCTTGCGCCAGTCGCGGTAGATCTCGTGGACCTCGTCGCGGTCCCAGTACGGGTGGCTGCCGGGCGGGACGTGCGGCAGGGCCGTCTCACCGGTGGCGCCGATGTCCCCGATGTCCCGCAGCGGCTCGGTGAGGTCCTTGGCGAGGCCGTGGGCGACGTCGATGCGGAAGCCGTCGACGCCCCGGTCGGACCAGAAGCGCAGGGTGGTGCGGAAGTCGGCGCGGACCTCCTCGTTGTCCCAGTTGAGGTCGGGCTGTTCGGGGGCGAAGAGGTGCAGGTACCACTCGCCGTCCGGGACGCGCTTCCAGGCGCTGCCGCCGAACACGGACGGCCAGTCGGAGGGCGGCAGTTCGCCGTGCGCGCCCCGGCCGGGGCGGAAGACGTAGCGGTCGCGGGCCGGGGAGCCGGGGGCGGAGCGCAGGGCCTCCTGGAACCAGGGGTGCCGGTGCGAGGTGTGGTTGGGGACGATGTCGACGACGACCTTCAGGCCGAGCCGGTGGGCCTCGCCGACCAGGGCGTCGAAGTCGTCCAGGGTGCCGAGGCGGGGGTCGACGTCCCGGTGGTCGGCGACGTCGTAGCCGCCGTCGGCCAGCTCCGACGGGTAGAACGGGCTCAGCCACAGGGCGTCGACACCGAGGCCGGCGAGGTGGCTCAGACGCTGGGTGATGCCGCGCAGGTCGCCGAGGCCGTCGCCGTCCGCGTCGGCGAAGCTGCGGGGGTAGACCTGGTAGATGACGGCCTGGCGCCACCAGTCGGGGTTCTTGGAGGAGAGGTCCGGGGAGCGGTCTGCCATACGGGATCCCTTCAGGGAGGAGGACAGTACAAATCTGTCCACATGACCCGGAAAGGGAACCTTGGCGGGGGGGCGGAGGGGAGCGCCTCAGCAGAGTTCCAGCACCGCGCGCACCTCGGCGTCCACCACGCGGTACCGCACCACCCGTCCCTCCTTCTCTCCGGCCACGACACCCGCCGCGCGCAGCAGCCGCAGGGCCTGGGAGACGGCGGGATCGTTCATTCCGGTGGCCACGGCCAGGTCGGAGACGGCGAGCGGGCCGGTGCGGTGCAGGGCGAGAAGCAGGGCGAGCCGGTTGGCGTCGGCCAGCAGCGAGAAGCGGCCGGCCCAGGTGCGCACCCGGTCGGCGTCACCGATGGCGGCGATCGCCTCGCACACCCGGTGACCGTCGATGGTGCGCCGGTCGGCTCGGTCGGCAGGCACGAGATGCATGACGTCATCCTCGCAGGTGACTTTGTGGAGGAGCGCTGGACGGATAAACCTGGCCCTGTCGCCCCTGCCTCAGGGACGCTCCACCGTCTCCAGGTACAGCTTCACGTACCGGTCCACGTCGACCTGCAACGCCACGTCCACCAGGGCCTGTTCGCGCTTGCCCTCGTGGATCTCGGACTCGCCGGGACGGGGGCGGCGGTCGACGACCGTCTGGCCCCGGGCCGGTCCCGGGGCGAGGGCGACCTCGACCGGCAGGAGTCGGGTGGTGATGCCGGCCGGGTCGGCGACCGCGCACACCGCGCCCGCGTCGCCGAGGCCGCCCGCCTCCTCCGCCTCCGGGGCCTCTCCCTGCGTGGTCGGCCGGTGTGCGAGGAGTTCGCCGGCCAGCCGGGTGCCGGGATCGCTGCTGGTGCGCAGCCGGTGGACGTCCGGGGCGTCCACGACGACCTGCATGAAGACGTCCAGGCCGTACATCGTGATCGGCACCCCGGCCGTGAGCAGGATCGCCGCCGCCTCCGGATCGTGCCAGACGTTGAACTCGGCGACCGGCGTGGCGTTCCCGACGGCGACCGCGCCGCCCATGAAGACGATCCGCTCGATGTTGCGGGTCACCTCGGGGTGGGTGCGCAGCAGCAGGGCGATGTTGGTCAGCGGTGCCGTGGGGATGAGGGTGACCGGGCGGGGCGAGGCGAGGATCTCGCGGCGCAGCAGAGCGACCGCGTCCAGCTCGGCGGGGGTGCGGGTCGGCGCGGGCAGGCCGAGGTCGCCCATGCCGTCCGAGCCGTGCACATGACGGGCCGAGCGGGCGGGTTCGAGCAGCGGGCGTTCGGCGCCCCGGCCCACCGGGATGTCCGGGGCGCCCGCCTGCTCCAGCACGGTCAGGGTGTTGCGGACCACGCCGTCGACATCCGTGTTCCCGGCCACGCAGGTCACCGCCCGCAGGTCCAGGCCCGGGTGGCGTACGGCGAGCAGCAGGGCCAGGGCGTCGTCGACGCCGGTGTCGCAGTCGATGATCACGGGGATGGGCTGACCGGTCACAGCGGACTCCTTCGTCGTACCGACGCTCAAACCCTAGATCAGCGCCCGGCGGTCAGCCCCACGGCGACCAGCCGCACCGCCATCGGTCCAGCAGCGGTCAGTCCCACAGCGCGGTGCCGCGTGCGGCCACCCGGGCGGTGATCCGGGCGAGCAGCTCCGGCACCGGCAGCTCACCGGGCCGGCGCCCGTCCCGCAGGCGTACGGCGGCCAGCCCGGCCCCGGCCTCACGGGCGCCGATCACCGCCTGGTACGGCACCAGGCGGGCCGCGCGGACCCGGGCGCCCAGGGTGCCGTCGGCAGGTCCGGCGAGCTCCGCCCGCAGGCCCAGCTCCAGGGCCTGCCGTACGACCGCCGCCGCCTGTTCCTCCTGTTCCCCGGCGACCGGCAGCACCACCAGCTGGACCGGGGCCAGCCAGGCCGGGAAGGCACCGGCGTGCGCCTCGACGAGATGGGCGACGGCCCGCTCGACGCTGCCGATGATGCTGCGGTGCACCATCACCGGGCGGTGCTTCGCGCCGTCGGCGCCGATGTAGTGCAGGTCGAAGCGGGCCGGCTGGTGGAAGTCGATCTGCACGGTGGACAGGGTGGACTCACGCCCGGCCGGGTCGGCGATCTGCACGTCGATCTTCGGGCCGTAGAAGGCGGCCTCGCCCTCCGCCTCCTCGTACGCCACCCCCGACGCGTCCAGCACCTCCCGCAGCAGCTCGGTGGCCCGGCGCCACAGCTCCGGGTCGGCGACGTACTTGCCGCCCTCGCCGGGCAGCGACAGACGGTGGCGTACGGCCTCGATGCCGAGGTCGGCGTAGGCGCGGGCGATCAGCTCCAGCGCGCCGCGGGCCTCCCCCACCGCCTGCTCCAGGGTGCAGAAGATGTGCGCGTCGTTGAGCTGGATGGCCCGCACCCGGGTCAGACCGCCGAGCACACCGGAGAGTTCGGCGCGGTACATGCCGCCCAACTCCGCGATTTTCAGGGGCAGTTCGCGGTAACTGTGGGAGCGGGAACGGTAGATCAGGGCGTGGTGGGGGCACAGGCTCGGACGCAGCACGACCTCCTCCGCGGCCAGCCGCATCGGCGGGTACATGTCGTCGCTGTAGTGGTCCCAGTGCCCGGAGATCTCGTACAGCTCCCGTTTGCCGAGCGCGGGCGAGTACACGTGCCGGTAGCCGGCGCGGCGTTCGGCCTCGCGGATGTACTCCTCCAGGGTGTGCCGTACGACCGCGCCGTCGGGCAGCCAGTACGGCAGGCCGGCACCCATCAGCGGGTCGGTGTCGAACAGGTCCAGCTCACGGCCGAGCCTGCGGTGGTCGGGCAGACGGTCGTTCATGGGGGTTCCTCCTCGGTCGGAGAGGCGAGAGAGGCGAACACCCCGTGACACGCCGAAGCCCCGGGGGCGTTCGCCCCGGGGCTTCGATGCTGGTCAGGTGTCAGCGCGCCGGGACGGTCTCCGGCGTCGTCGTGCTCTTCGGGCACTGCTGGGCGCGCTGCATACGGCGACCGTAACAGGCCGGGAAGCCGCAGGTCGCGCCGTTTTCGGCGGGCCACTCTCCCGGCCGCTCACCCGGACGGACCCAAGCGCTGGTGGGGCGGGCGGGGCGGTGGTGCCGTGAGAGCAGGCACCCCGTCGGCCGCAGCCCAGGGAGACACCTCTGCCATGATCGACGCGATACACCCCCGCCTCCGTGGCCTCCCGCTCTGGCTCACCGTCGCCGGCCTTCTCGGCTTCGGCGGCTGCGCGGCGCTCGGTCTGAAGCACCCGGCGACCGCGCCCCAGCCCCTCCCGACGATCGACAAGCAGGCCCCGGCGCCGAAGTCGTCCAAGCGGGCCGACGGCTCCACCCTCACCGACGCGCAGGCACAGGCCGCGCTCATCACCCAGACCGACCTCGGTGCCCCCTGGACGCCGACGAGCGGTGCGGCCACCTGGCGGGACGGGCTGCTGAAGGCGACCACGGAGGCCGGTGACTGCCAGCCGCTGCTGGACGCCCTCTACACCGACGAACTCCTCGGCGGCCCCGCCCGCGTCGCCGTCGGCCTGGACGACGCCGACACCGACGCCCAACTGCGCTACCAGATCGCCGCCCGCCGTCCCTCCGACGTCGACGCGGCGCTGAAGTGGCTCGCGGCGATGCCGGCGCAGTGCGCGCGTTTCACCGCCACCACGGAACTGGGGGTCGTCGAGGACGTCCAGGTCACCGACGCCCCGCTGCCGGAGGTCGGCGACGCGCGCCAGGGCCTGCACATCAGCGTCGCCGCCCTGGACCAGGACGGGCAGGAGGCCCTGCTCTCGCTGGACGTGGCCGCCGTCCGGGTCGGCGAGGACGCCTTCGCCTTCACCAACGGCGGCCTGGGCGACGTACCGAACGACGCGACCCAGGCCGCCGTCCAGGTCGGCGCACTCCGCCTGGCGGACGTCCGCAGACAGGGGCGGGCACAGGTGTGACGCGCGTGGCTCCGGTCACGGGTCGGGAAGATCACGGAGCGCCCGTACGTTGCCTCCGGGTATGCGGATCAGCGAAGCCGCCAGGGTCAGCGGCGTCAGTGCCAGGTCGTTGCGGTACTACGAGGACGAGGGCCTGATCGTCCCCGGTCGGCGCGGCAATGGCTACCGTGACTACTGCCGGTCCACCGTCGACCGGATCCTCGTCATCCGCTCGCTGCTGGAGTCCGGGCTGCCCGTGCGGTTGATCAAGGAGGCTCTGTCCCGCCGCACCGGCGCGCCCGACACCGGGGCAGCGGAGCCGAGCGCGCAGTTCCTGCACGAGGTGCGGAGCTACCGGGACCGACTCGCCGCCCGCATCGCCGTGCTCAGCTCCCAGCAGGCGGCGCTCGACGCCTACCTGCGGGAAGCCCGTCGCACCGATCGATGACCGCCGCTTGACCTTGACATACATGTGAGGCTCCTACGTTCGCGTGCATGGAGACCGACGAGCAGCACCACAGCGCTGAGCCCACGATGCGGGCCCTGGTCCAGCACTCGCACCGTGGGCCGGAAGACCTGATCCTCACGACCGGCCAGCGCCGTCCCGCCCCGGGCCCGGGCGAGTACCTGATCCGGGTCGGCGCCGCAGGGGTCAACTTCGCGGACGTCATGCGGAGCCGGGGAACCTACGGAGGAGGCCCGCAGGCGCCCTACGCGGCAGGCTTCGAAGCCGCCGGCGAGATCGTGGCCGTCGGCCCCGGGGTCGAAAGCCCCCTCAAGGTCGGCACCCACGTCATCGGAGCAGGCCGGGGCGCGTTCGCGCAGTACATGGTGATGCCGGCCGCGGGTGCGCTTCCCGTCCCGTCCGGCTGGAGCGACGCCGAAGCGCTGGGCCTGGTGCTGAACTGGGCGACCGCCTTGGCGGCGCTGAAGCCGCTGGGCGAGACCAAGGCGGGCGACGCGGTGCTCATCCATGCCGCGGCGGGAGGAGTGGGGCAGGCCGCTGTCCGGCTCGCCCGGCACTACGGTGCGCGCGTGATCGCCACGGCTTCACCGGCCAAGCACGACACCGTGAAGGCGCTGGGCGCCGACGCCGTCCTGGACAGTGCACGCCCTGACCTCGCCGCGGAGATCACCCGCCTGACCGGCGGTGTCGACCTGGTCCTGGAATCCGTGGGACGAGCCACGTTCCAGGTCAGCCTGTCGGTCGCCAAACCCTTCACCGGCCGAGTGGTCGTCTTCGGCGCCGCTTCCGGCGACGCCTCCCTGACCACGCACGACCTCGTCTTCACCCACCACGCCCAGATCAGGGGCCTGCACATCGGGGCACTGGCGGCTGCCGCCCCGCCCCTGTACCGGTCGTTGCTCACCGAACTCGAGACACTCATCGCCGACGGCGTGTACCCGCCCGGCACCCCCCGGACCCATCCCCTGGCCGAGGGCCCAGCGGTCCTCCGGGCACTCGAGGCAGGCCACACCCACGGCAAGCATGCCCTCGATCCGTGGCGCTAGAAACTCCCCGACTCCCGTGCCGCTCAGCTGTCCGGGCCTGGGGATTTCTGCGGTCACCCTCGGGGACCTCGCCGCTCCCCGCCCACCGCAGCCCCTACGCCCAGGACGACGCCCCGCTGGACGCGACCGCGGTCCGGGCCGTGCGGCCGTACCTGGCCGCGCATGAGCAACGCCGACGGCGGCGTGAACCGGTCCTGGCGGCACTGGGCCGGGACATGCCCGGCGCCTGCTGGGTGCACGGGATGGAGGTGATGGCCTGATGCCGACCGAGCCCCGTCTCCTGCCCTGGGCCGGCCCTGAGGGCAAGACCTGTTACCTGATCACGGATCACGACGGTGGGCCGGTGTCCCGGCCGGCCGATGTCATGGAGTCGGTCCAGCTCGGCGTGGGCGCGGAAATCGTCGACCATGCCCGGGCCCTGCTCCCCGGCATCCCGCCCGGGGAACTCCGCGTCCTCGCCGAGAGCCTGGCCGAAGCGCCGAGCGACGCTCTCCGTGTCGCCGAGAGCCGCGGCAGGCGCCTGAACCAGTTGAACCAGCAGCCGACGTCACAGCGGCGGCTGCGCCGGGGCCGGCCCCAAGGTCGTCGTACCCGGGGCCGTGCGGTGCCCCAGGCCCGTGCGGTACGCGTCCAGCGCCGCCTCCACCCGGCCCGTGCGGCGGAGCAGGTCGCCGAGGAGGCGGCACAGGTCGGCCAGGTCGCCGGCGGCGCCCGCGCGTTCTAGCAGGCTGAGCGCGCGGACGTAGTGCTCCTCGGCGGCCTCGGTGTCCCGGGCGTCCTCGGCGATGATGCCGAGCAGGCGGTGGGCCGCGGCGGCGTGCACCGCGCCGCGTTCGGAGGAGAAGTCGCCGAGGACGCCCTCCAGGAGTACGGCGGACTCCTCCGACTTGCCGCGGCGGTGCAGTACGTCGGCCAGTTCGACGGCGGCCTGGCTGCGGTAGAGGGCGGCCCGACTCTGCGCGAGCATGGTGTGCGCCTGGCGCAACTCCGCCTCGGCCCGCTCCAGTTCGCCGTTCTGGGCACAGACGTAACCGCGCATCCAGTGGCAGTTGGCCAGCTCGGTGCGCAAGCGCAGCTGGCGGTAGAGCTCGGCAGCCTTGGCGAGGGAGGCGTCGGCCTCGGCGACCCGGCCCTCGGCGATCAGGGTGCGGGCCACCGAGCGGTGCATACGGGCGATCAGCGCGGGGTCGGAGACCCGTGGCGCGAGCGCGAGGGCGAACTCGGCGGCCTGGGCGGCGCGGGCGTGCGCGCCCATGTCCATGTACGGGCCGATCACGCCGGTGTAGAGCAGGAGCAGGGCGTCGGGGTCGTGCAGGCCGCCGCGGTTCAGTTCGTCGAGGGTGGACTCCAGGAGGTATACGGCGTACCGGAGTTCGCCCGCGAGGTAGTGGGCGACGGCGCGGCCGCGGACGGCCGGTACGCGCACCGGGAGGGACTGGTCCGCGAGGTGCCCCTCGGCGCGCTCGAAGAACTCCCGCGCCTGCGTCAACTCGCCGGTCTCCAGCGCGCATTCGCCGAGCCCCAGCAGTGCGGCGGCCTGCTCGCCGCCCAGCCCGTGGGTCCCCGCCTCCGCGAGCAGCGCCGCGTACTGGCCTACGGCCTCCTCGGCCCTGCCGTCGGCAAGGACCCGCTGGGCCTCGGTGAGGCGCAGGCGCAGATCGGTGGCGAGGTGGGCGGGGCGGCCCGCGGCCAGTTCCTCGAAGGTCACACCGAGCCGGCCGGCGATGTGCCGCAGCGCCTCGTCGGAGGCCCGGACGCGGCCCGCCTCCAGGGTGGAGATGTAGGCGGGCGTGTAGGCGGGTTCCGCCAGCTGCCGCTGGGTCAGCCCGCGCTCGCTGCGCAGGTGTTGTACGCGCCGCCCGATGACCGCCGGGTCGTCCCGTTCCCGCATCACCGCGTACCCCCAACTCCCCTGGTCCCTCTTGCCGTTGGGACCGTCCAGCCCCTAGGTTAAACGGCGGATTAAGTCTGCTTAATACGTCGCTGTCGTGTTGCGAGGTCGCCGTGATCGGACGCACATCCGCACCCTATGGAAACACCACCGCACGCAGGGCCATAGCCGCCGCTGTGATCGCCACGGCGGCCCTTGTCCTCGCGGCGAACGCGGGCCCGGCGCGGGCGGCGGACGCGGGGCCGGGCAGCCAGACCCGGCAGGCGGCACCCGCGCACTCCTGAGCCGGGGGTACGCGGTGACGCGGGCCCGGGACGACCCATGGCGCGCACCTGCGTACATCCGATGCCTTGATTCCCCTCTCGGGGGCTCCCGTGCACCCGGCCCGCATACGCTGGCCCCGTGACTTCTCCCGCCGCCCGCACCGCCCTGGACCTGACCTCCGACCTCCCGGTGACGGACCTGGAGGACCTGTACCGGGACCTGCACCGCAACCCCGAACTGTCCCTGCGCGAACACCGCACCGCCGGGAAGCTCGCCGAACGGCTGGAGCGGGCCGGGTTCGACACCGCCCAGGGCGTCGGCGGCACCGGCGTCGTGGGCCGGCTGCGCAACGGCGACGGCCCGACCGTGCTGCTGCGCGCCGACATGGACGCGCTGCCGGTCACGGAGGAGACCGGGCTGTCGTACGCCTCGACGGCGGACGGTGTGATGCACGCCTGCGGGCACGATCTGCACGTCACCTGGCTGGCCGGGGCCGCGGCGGCACTGGCGGCCGGGCGGGACACCTGGAACGGCACGCTGCTGCTGGTCGGCCAGCCCGCCGAGGAGAGCGGGCAGGGCGCGGCCCGGATGGTCGCAGACGGGCTGTACGAGCGGTTCGGCCGGCCGGACGTGCTGCTCGGGCAGCATGCCGCGCCCGGCCCGGCGGGCCTGTACCCGCACGCGCCCGGCCTCATCATGTCGGCGGCGACGGACGTCGACATCGTCGTGCACGGCCGGGGCGGGCACGGTTCGCGCCCCGAGTCGACCGTCGACCCGGTGGTGACCGCCGCCTACCTGGTCACCCGGCTCCAGACGGTCGTCTCCCGGGAGTTGGCCGCCCGCGAACCCGCCGTGCTCACGGTGGGCCGCATCGAGGCGGGCACCCGGCACAACATCATCCCCACCGAGGCCCGTATCTCCCTGAACCTGCGTACGCAGTCGGAGGAGGTGCGCACCCGGATGCTGGCCGCGATCCGGCGCATCGCCCACGGCGAGTGCCTGGCCGCCGGCTGCCCGCGGGAGCCGGAGGTGACCGTCGGCAACTCCTTCCCGGTGACCGTGAACGACGCGGCCACCGACGCCGCCGTGGCCGCCGTGCACGGGGAGGTCTTCGGCGCGGGCACGGTGTTCGACCCGGGCCCGGCGATGGGCAGCGAGGACTTCCCCGAGCTGGCGCTCGGCTCGATCCCGTACTCGTACTGGTTCGTCACCACCACCCCCGCCGAGGTCTGGGAGCAGGCCCCCGGCGACACACTGGCGGAGAAGTTCGCGGCCGTGCCGAGCAACCACAGCCCGCACTTCGCACCCGACCTGTCCACGATCGCCCCCGGCGTCCGCACCCTGGTCTCCGGGGCCCTGGCCATGCTGTCGGCGGCATGAGCGCGTGACTGCGGGGGCGTGGCTACGGAGCCGCCTGAAGCCGGCGCAGATGCCGCTGGACGTTCTCCAGCGCGCCGCTTCGGCGGCCCGGCACGCGTAGCCTCAACTCGGCGAGTGCGGGCCCGAGTTCACGGGCCGGTGTCGCCTCCGTGATCCTCCCCCACTGGTGGTGGGCCCGGTCCACGGCCGCCTCCACGGCAGGCGAGTCCACCGCCTGCCCCGCGCCCAGCCGGGTCCGGGCGACCGCCAGCCAGGCCCGGCAACTGCGCACCGTGTCCCCCGCGAACATCGCGAGATCGGCGCGGACTTCGGCCCAGTGCAGGGCCTCGTCGGAGGCGGGCCCTTGATCGCGCACGGCGAACTGCTCATGCCGAGCGGCGAGCACATCGGCATCGGCATGCCGCCCGGCCTGAACGGCGGCGCTGATGAGGGTGTGGGGGTCCTCCCCGGCGCCGATGAGGGTGTGGGGGCCCTGCCCGGCGCCGACGACGGTGTGGCTGCTCGGCTCGAGGCCGACGACAGCACCGCGGGGCCGCCCGGCGCCGGCGACGGCGTAGGGGCCTTGAGCGGTGCCGATGACGGTGTAGGAGTCTTGCCCGACGCT
>NZ_JBEYEW010000004.1:378724-384796 GCF_040634095.1 Streptomyces sp. NPDC007205 | reverse complement strand
ACGCGGTGACAGCATCCCCGGCCTGCCCGACGCCGACGACAGCCCCGCCAGCCTGCCCGACGCCAGAGAAGGCATAGGAGTCTTGCCCGACGCCGGTGACAGCATCCCCGGCCTGCCCGACGCCGACGACAGCCCCGCCAGCCTGCCCGACGCCAGAGAAGGCATAGGAGTCTTGCCCGACGCCGGTGGCAGCATCCCCGGTCTGCCCGACGCCGACGACAGCCCCGCCAGCCTGCCCGGCGCCGGCGACGGCATAGGGGGCTCGCGCGGTGCCGGGCGGTGGGGTGGCGGTCCGGTCTTGCAGGTGGCCGGGGCGGGTGGGTGGCGGGGCGAACGGGGATCCGGGGGCGGAGCGGCCCCCGGCGACGGCGAGCACCAGCCCCCGGCCCGCGCCCGAGTCACCGATCCGGGCCAACGCCTGCTCGTGCAACTGGCCCAGCGGCGGCCGGTAACCGCTCCTCAGCAACGTGGCGACCGCCTTCATGTACGCCGGCTCGCCCACTCCCCGCCGTCCGCCCACCGCCACCACACGACCGTAGACAGCACTGTTGGGCCCGCAGTCCAACCCGCGCTCGGCGACGTACTGCCAGGCCTCCCCCTCCGCATGCAGGTCCACCACGAGCCCCGTGTCCGCAGCGGAGCGCAACCGCAGCTCCTCCCGGATCCAGTGCCACGGCAGCCCCGTGTAGCGGACGGTCGCCGCGGTGGTGCGCGCCAGCGCCAGATGCGGCAACCGCTGCCGGCGGTCCAGCTGCAGCTGGCCGGCGATGTACACGGTCAGCGGCCCGGGCGCGGTCGCGGCGGCGCGCAGCCGGGTCAGGACGGCCTGCGGTTCGAGCGGATCGGCGAGTTCGACCACGTTGGCGGTGTCGGTGCCGGACAGCACGGCGGGTGCCACGGCGGCCAGCACCGGCAGCACACCGGCCGCGTCCACCAGGCGCCCCCGGCCAACCGGCGAGGCCGCGAGCAGCAGCACGGTTCCGGGCATCGGTCCTCCCCTGTAGCCCCTGTGGCTCCTGTCGGCCCTGTCGGCCCTGATCTGCTCTCCAGCCAGCACCGTAACCGCTGCGGCTGCAAACCCGCGCCTCAGGACTGCAAACGTCCCGGTTCGGGGTCTTCGCCCCGCGCCTGCCGTATCCGCCGCACGGCGAACACCGTGGTGTCGTCGCCCAGCCGGCCGCCGCTGTGCCGCAGGACCCCCGTCGCGGACCCGGAGGACCAGGCGCCGGGGCTGTCGGCCCTGTCGGCCCTGATCGGCTCTCCAGCCAGCACCGTAACCACTGTCAGGCGCTGCAGCCGGCGCCGCCCCCCGTACTCCGTCTCCGTCATGGCGGACAGGCCTCCATGTCTCTCGCGTCACCCAGCGGACCACGGGAGAGAACCGGCCGCATCCGGGCACCCGTCACTCTGCCGGCCGACTTGCCAGGCCCTGCCCCCAGGTGTGCTCTGGAAGGCGGGGGCAAGGAGAGACGGGGGCAAGGAGAGAGGAGTGCTCTCATGGCTCAAGCGGCACCCGCGCCCGGTGGCATGCCCCGTCCCGGCGCCAGGCCGGAGATCGGGGCCCGGACGTCCGAGGGGCGCACCCGTCCGCCCGACGTCTTCGACGCGCGCACCCACCGCATCGCCCACATCGCCGTCCCGGTCGTGCTGGGCCTCGTCTACGGCTACTGGGTCGCGGCCGACGCCCGCCAGGGAGGCGGCATCACCGGAGGGAACCTGCTGCTCGGGTGGGTCAGCGCGCTGGTGTTCGCGGTGGTGTGCACCGCCCTGCTGACGCTGGCCCCGCGGATGCCACGGGAGCTGCACGCGCTGCTGTGGACGGCGTTCACCGGTGTCGCGTTCGGCTTCCTCTACGTCCAGACGCCGCACTCGGTCTGGCGGACCCTGCTGATGTCGCTGCTCATCGCGGGGTGCACCTTCGCCACGTTCTTCTACCGCTATTACACGCGCGAGGACGCGTTCGGGCGCCGCGTCCACTGAACACGCGGAGCCGACCGTGCCGGTGAGTGCGCGGGCCCCGGCCGACCGGCCGGGGCCCGCGCACCCCCTGTTTCCCTCCCCCCAGGAAACACCCGTTCGGGTGAACCCTCCACCGGAGAGGGCAGCCGAGAACGAGAGCCGTCGCCCGAACGCAGGCGCTCCGCTCGCGCCCGCGCCCTGCGGGCCGTTGTCTGGAAGCGTGCCCCCACGTCTCAGGAGCGCCCTGTCGGCCGTACTGCTCTCCCTGTCCTGCCTCCTCGTGCCGTTCGGCGCGCCGGCGGCCTGGGCGGCGTACGGGCTCGCCGACACCGGCCGGTACGTCGCCACGATGGCGCCGCTCGCCACCGACCCGGACGTGCGGGAGGCCGTCGCGGACACGGTCGGTGACGACATCCTGCGCGCGGTCGACCAGCACCTGGACGTCCGGCCGGTACGCGGCTCCGTCCGCCCGTTCGTGCACGACGCGGTGCGCTCCTTCACCCAGACCGAGGCCTTCCAGCTGGCCTGGGACACCGGTAACCGGGTCACCCACGACGCGGTGCTGCGCGCCCTGCGCGACGACGGTGACGGCGACACGGCCGGGCGTCCGGTCACCGTCGACCTCGCCCCCGTCACCGACCAGGTGAAGCGCCGGCTGACCCGGGACCATGTGCCGCTCGCCGCACGCATCCCGGTGGAGCACACCACGGTCCCGGTGCTCCCGGCAGAACGACTGGCCTCCCTCCGGAAGGGGTTCCACGTGCTCGAAGTCGCCGGTTTCTGGCTCCCGGTGGCGGCCCTCGCCTCCGCCGCCACCGGAATCGCCCTGGCCGTCCACCGCCGCCGCGCCGTCGCCGCGACCGCGCTGGGCACGGCCCTGGGCGGCGGACTGCTCGCCCTGGCCCTGGCCGTGGGCCGCAGCCTCACCCTCGCCGACCTGCCCGACGGCGTCTCCCACCCGGCCGTCGGCGCCGTCTACGACGCCCTCACCGGCACCCTGCGCACGGTCTCCTGGCTCCTGCTCGGCCTGGGCCTCACGGTCGCCCTCACCACCTGGCTGACCCGCCGTCTGCGCCCGGCCCACCAGGCGCGCCCCCGGCCCGCACCTGCCCCGCCCGCGCCGACACCGGCCCCGCCGGTATCCACAACCTGTAGATAACGTCGGCGGTTTGCCCACAGGCCCCTCCTGTATCCACAACCTGCAGACAACAGCGCCCAGTTGCCCCGGCCCTCGTACCCCGGCCCCCAGCCCCCAGCCTCTCGGCCCCCAGCCCTCTGCCCTCTGCCCTCTGCCCTCTGCCCTCTGCCCTCTGCCCTCTGCCCTCTGCCCTCTGCCCTCTGCCCTCGGGAACGCAGGAAGCGGGCGCCGGTCGCGGTGAAGTCCGGGCAGAGCAGGACGTGGCCGATCTGGGCGCCGATGACGGAGGCGGTGCGCGCGGGCCGGCCGGCGGTGCGGTCGTGTCCCGCCGGCGGTGCGGTCGTGTCCGGCGAGCGCGTGGCCGGCACCGGCCACCGCGCCCTCGTCGCGGATCTCACCCTCCACCAGCGCGGATGACTCCGGGAGCCGGCAGCGGACCGGCGATAATGGCGACATGTCGCGCGAGTTCCCCATCGGCCTCACCCCTCCCGACTGGCTGGTCCGGAACCTCCGCCCCCAGCAGGCCCCCCTCAACAAGGCCGCCGTCGCCCGCGCCGCCGTGGCCATGGCCCTCCCCCTCGCGATCGGCCTGGCCACCGGATACCCGGCGTACGGCGCCCTCGCCTCCATGGGCGCCCTGTCCGGCGTCATCGGCGACACCGCCGACGCCTACCGGATGCGCATCCTCAACATCGCCGTCCCGCAGCTGTTCGGCGCCGTCGGCGTGACGCTGGGCACACTGGTGTACGGCCACGGCTGGTACGCGGTCGCGGCCGTCACCGGCATCGCGCTGCTGTCCGGCATGATCTCGACGATCGGCGCGGTGGCCTCGGTCTCCGGCCTGCTCCTGCTGCTGAACTGCGTGGTCGGGGCGGGCCTTCCCCTGCCCCACCCCTGGTGGCTGGCCCCGGCCCTGATGACCGGCGGCGGCCTGCTGGTCCTCATGCTGGCCCTGCTGGCCTGGCCGTTGCGCTCCGGCGTCCCCGAACGCGCGGCGGTGGCGGCCGCCTACCGCACGGCCGCCACACTCCTCACCATGGCCGGCACGGACCGCACCGAGGAGTACGACGACGCCCGCCGCGCCGTCACCCAGTCCCTCAACCAGTCCTACGACCTGATCCTGGCCCGGCGCGCCCGCCAGCACGGCCGCAGCAACGAACTCACCCGCCTGCTGGCCCAGTTGAACGCCATCACACCCGTGGTGGAGGCCGCCCCCGCGGCCCACCTGGCCGGCCGCCCCCTGCCGTCCCGGATCCCCGAGGCGCTCCACCACCTGGCGCAGGCCGTCGAAACCGGCTACACGGGCCCGATAGCTCTCGACCTCCCGGTACCGGGGTCGGAGACCGCCCGCGCGGTGGACCACGCCCTGCGCCACGCGGCCGAGGTCGTCACCGCCCCCGACGTGGACCCCCGGGGCATCGACGACCGCCTGGACCGCCCCGCGGCGCTGGGCATCCGTACGGCCAGAGCGGCCCGCAACGTCGTCCTGTCGGCCAACTCCTGGCGCTACGGCCTGCGCCTGGCGGTCTGCATCGGCATCGCCCAGGCCCTCGTCTCGCTGATCCCGGTCCCCCGCTCCTACTGGGTGGCCCTGACGATCACCTTTGTCCTGAAGCCCGACTTCGGCTCGGTCTTCTCCCGCGCCCTGCTGCGCGCCCTCGGCACGGTGGCGGGCCTGGTGATCGCGGCGGTGGTGCTGGCGGAGGTCCCGCTGGGCTGGTGGGACGTCCCGGCGATGCTGCTTCTGGCCCCGCTGATCCCCGCCCTGACCCCTCGCGGCTACGGCCACCAGACGATGGCGATCACCCCGGTGATCCTCCTGCTCTCGGACATCCTGAACCACCAGGGCACGGCGCTGCTGCTGCCCCGCCTGACGGACTCACTGCTGGGCTGCGCCATCGCCCTGACCGCCGGCTATCTGCTCTGGCCGGAGAGCTGGCGCACGCGCGTCGGCGACCGCCTGGCCGACGCGGTGGCGGACACGGCGACGTATCTGGAGGCGGCCTTCGCCCCGGCCGACGACCCCTCCGCCAGGGCCCGCATGCGACGCCGCCTCTACCGCGACCTGTCGGTGATCCGTACGGAGTTCCAGCGGGCCCTGACGGAACCACCGCCGACCGGCCGACGCGCCGCCGCGTGGTGGCCGCTGGTCGTGGCGGTGGAACGTATCGTCGATGCGACAACGGCGGCCCGCGTCCGCGTCAGGCACGGGGCGGCACCGCCGTCCAGGGCCGAAATCACCCAGATCGCCCTCCAGCTCCGGGAGCTGGCCGAGGGCGTTCGGGATGCGGAAACCCTGACGCCGGTCCGCACGGACCTCACCGGGCCGGCGGACAGTGTCCTGGAACCCCTCCGCCAGGAGGTTGCGGCGGCCCGGTCGCTCGCTTCCCCCCGTTGACCGCTTCGCTAACCTTACGTGTCCGTCCTGGCCAGGGATCGACGGGCATCACCTCATGAAGGGTTGCGCACATGGGCATTCTCACTCTCCTGCGGAACGCATTCGGCCGCTCACGCAAGACACGCGCCGCCGAGGCAGAGGGTGCGGACCGCCTGCCGGCCCAACAGACCGCACCGACCTCGCCGGCCCCCGAGTCGCACGAGCCGACGCCCACCGTCCCCGAGCCCCGCCGCTCGTCCCCCGACGGACACGACCTGGTGTCAGCGGCCTTCGACAACATCCAGGTACCCCACCCCTCGGAACCGACGGACCCCGAGCCCGAGACGCCGACCGAGGAGCGGACAACCGAGAACAGCGCCACCCCGGAGCCCGAGAAGCAGCCCGAGAAGCAGCCCGAGAAGCAGGGCGAGGAGCAGGCGAAGACCGAGGCACCGGTCCGGGAGCCGGCCGAGACCGAGGCACCGGTCCGGGAGCCGGCAGAGACCGAGACACCGGTCCAGGAGCCGGCCGCCGAGGACAGCGCCGGGCCGGAGCCCGAGGAGCAGGCCGAGCCCGAGACCCCGGCCGAGGAGACACC